>JBQGEO010000388.1:0-12237 GCA_052039655.1 Pararcticibacter sp. | reverse complement strand
AAGGATGAACCATGCTATCTTTTTTATCCGCATACGGTCAAACTTGAATACGGTCAGTACCTCGACGAGCTCGACATGGACGAGATGTATGAAGAATTGATTACGAACCCGAAAATACGTAAGAAGAAAGTAAATGCCCGCCATCTTTTGGTGAAGATAGCCCAGACACAGAAGGAAAGCGGCTACCCCTATCTCTTCTTCAAGAACAATGCGAACCGCCAGCATGCGTTAAATGGAATCGGAAAAGTGAAGTTCTCTAACCTTTGCACGGAGATCATGCAGGTTTCTGATGTTTCTGATATCGGCAGCTACGGACAGGAGGATACCATCCGTTACGGAATTTCGTGTAACCTCGGATCTCTTAACATTGTTACCGTGATGGAAAACAAGCGCATCAAAGAAGCGGTAAAAACGGCGATGACAACTCTCACGGTTGTGTCCGACAATACCAATATCAGCATGGTGCCCTCTATCCGGAAAGCCAATGAGGAACTGCACAGTGTCGGCCTGGGCGCTATGAACCTGCACGGCTTTCTGGCAAAAAACTTCATCATGTATGAAAGTGAGGAAGCGCTTGATTTCTGTAATGTGTTCTTCATGATGGTCAATTTCTACTCCCTTGAACGATCCATGGAGATCGCACGCGACCGGAAAACTACCTTTAAAGGGTTTGAGCACTCGTCTTATGCCAGCGGAGAGTATTTTGAGAAATATATCAGGGAAGATATTTACCCGCAAAGTGAAACAGTAAAGCAGCTTTTTGAGGGAATTGAGATACCTGGTAAAGAAGCCTGGGCGCGATTGAAGGAGCTGGTAGCCGAGCATGGCCTTTATCATGCATACCGCATGGCGATAGCCCCTAATCAGTCTACGTCATACATTATGAACTCAACCGCCTCGGTTATGCCGGTTGTCGACGTAATTGAAGTACGTGAATATGGCGACAGTACGACTTATTACCCCATGCCCTATCTTACCAACGACAACTACTTCTTTTATAAATCGGCTTACGACATGGATCAGAAGAAGATATTGAGGCTGATATCGGTCATTCAGCGGCATGTTGATCAGGGAATATCAACTATTCTTCATACAAACAGCCGTGATACCACCCGTGATCTTTCTGTTTATTATATCTATGCTCACAAAATGGGACTCAAATCCCTGTACTATACCCGCACGAGAAAAGCCTCCATTGACGAGTGTGTTTCCTGTGCCGTTTAAATTGAATGATAAATGAAACAATATTCAGCAGTTAACTGGAATACCCCTGATAATGACTATGCAGGAATGTTTTGGGAGCAAAACCTGCGTCAGTTTTGGATAGATACCGAATATATCCCCTCAAAGGACATAGATAGCTGGAAGAGCCTCGAGCCAGGCATCCAGGAGGCTTATAAAAAGGCTCTGGGCGGACTTACCTTGCTGGACACGCTGCAAAGCCATACGGGTATGCCGAAGATTATCGACAGGATCCATTCACTCCAGAACAAGTCGGTCCTTTCGTTCATGTGTATGATGGAAGCCATTCACGCAAAATCATACTCGACCATCTTTACCACAGTAGTGAGCACACCGGAAATCAATGAACTCTTTGAATGGGTGCACAATAACAAGCGTCTTCAGTTTAAGGCCGCTACGATTGATCATTATTACCGGGCGCTCGACCAGGAACAAGCCACGGATGAGGACCTGTTCATGGCCCTGGCAGCTTCTGTCCTTCTCGAATCCTTTTTGTTCTATAGCGGCTTCTTTATGCCGCTGTGGCTGGCTGGCCAGGGACAAATGGTTGCGAGTGCCGACATTATTAAAAAGATTATAGCAGATGAGTCGATCCATGGTGTTTTCGTGGGATTGCTGGCCCAGGATGTATACCGTAAACTAAACAACCAGGAAGCCGTAAAACAAAAGCTTGATATCCTGCTGAACGACCTCTATGAGAACGAACTGAAATATACAGATGAGGTCTATACCGATGTCGGCCTTTCTGCTGAGGTGAAGGATTATGTACGTTACAATGCGAATAAAGCGATGATGAACCTGGGATTTTCGGAAGTATTTGAAGTGAAAGACATCAATTCAATTGTATTGAACGGTCTGAATGTTGAAACTACTCAGCATGATTTCTTCTCAAAGAAATCTACCAATTACGAGAAAGCGACAGAGATCGTTCATCTGAGAGATGAGGATTTCATTTTTGATCTTCATACAGGAATCTGATTGAAGTCCCCCTGCCCATAGTGCAGGGGGACTTCAATATTTTCTCCGAAGCCTTTTTATTACCGCACAATTTTTAAATAAACAGATTTCAGGCTGTTTTTCACACACTTTCTTCTGCCTCTTTCAGGGGGCAAAGTCCTGACCGACTTTATATACCTTCATCTTATTCAGCAGCTTCTGCCAGGAGTCAGCTAGCAGTATATCATTGGAATGAATTTCAGTTCTGAAAATAACTTTACTAAATTCTGTCCTGTTTATGGAATCGGCCGGTCATTCAGCATCCAGTATATAGAAACCAAATATTCAGACCATGTTTACAGATAAATTTGATGTTTACAGGAGCGAGTGGCTCGAACTTGTATTCGCTAACCGGAACCATGAATATGGTGCTTATGAGCTGAGGAAAAACTATTCTCATACGCTCAACAAGGCGTTAATTGCGGCCTCTTTTCTATTCACCTCTGTCATTTGTCTGCCCGTGCTGTTGCATCACCTGAAAGAAAAACCGGCAGCGATGTCTGATTCAACTGTTCTGCCTCCAATGAAGGAGACAGTGGTTGACTTGAGCCGGATTAAGCAGGTGGAGCCCCCGGAAGCAGCTCCAAAGGCTGAACCTGTAAAGATCAAAACCACCCGTTTTGTTCCGCCCCGGGTAGTCGCAGCCAGCCAGGTAACCGAAGAAATGCCGGAAATCAGAGCACTTCAGGCGACTACGATTGCGACACAAACACAGGAAGGAATAGAAGTCGCCTCCAGTATAAGTCCGGTGCAGACAGACGGCACAGGCGGCAACGGCAGCTCTGGAAACGGGAGTGATAATTCGGGTAATGATCTAACGATCTTTGAAACCGTAGAAAAATTTCCTGAATTCCAGGGCGGCATGGAAGGTTTCGCAAAATATCTCCGGAAAAATCTCAGGTATCCTGCAAGTGCAGCCGAAAGTAACATCTCAGGCCGTGTTTACCTGAGCTTCATTGTTGAAAAAGACGGTTCGCTTACAGATATAAAAGTGTTAAAAGGTATCGGGTTCGGGTGTGACGAAGAGGCTGTCAGGGTGTTGAAAAAATCACCTGCCTGGACTCCCGGCATCCAAAACAAACAAAAGGTAAGAGTTCAGTATACTTTGCCTATTGTGTTTTCCCTCGGAGAATAATAACCTAAGCCGGATAATACCGGACAGATGTACTTCATCTGCCGATACAGACCTGGCCTTATCACTTTTTCTTTCTTCCCCAGACTTCCGGCCAGGCCCCAACCTATTTTAAGCCGGCCCCGGCAATCGCATCCCCCCGCTTCTGAAACCAGAATTATAAACCCGCAAATAATACTATTTTTGTCCTTCTGCAATCATATATTATCTATGCTCAAACTTACGACGCCCCACCATGCTGCCATTATCTGTTCGAATTACCAGGTTTCAAAGAAATTTTATACCGAGATACTCGGGTTAGATATTATCTCTGAAGTTTACAGAAGCGAGAGGCAATCATATAAACTGGATTTAAAAGTGGGAGAAAACTTCCAAATAGAGCTTTTCTCTTTTCCCAATCCACCAGCAAGAGTTTCCCGTCCCGAGGCGGCAGGTTTAAGGCATCTCGCCTTTGCTGTCAGCAACCTTGACGAGGCGATAAAGCACCTTACAAGTCACCGCGTAGAAACAGAGCCGGTAAGGGTTGATGAGATTACAGGCAAACGTTTTACCTTTTTTGCAGATCCCGATCTTCTTCCACTGGAGCTTTACGAAATCTGAGATGGGGGGAATATTTCGTTTCAAAGAATTCAATGTTGATCAAACGGGATGCGGCATGAAAGTGAACACCGACGGTGTCCTTTTAGGAGCTCTTACAGGCGAAGGTGCACCGGGTACCATTCTTGATATTGGAGCAGGAACGGGCGTTATCGCACTCATGCTGGCTCAGCGGTTCAGCGAAGCCTGTATTGACGCTATAGAAATTGACACCGATGCTGCAGCTACAGCTTTAAGCAATTTTAAAAACTCGCCGTTTTCAGAACGTCTCCGGCTTCATCAGGGATCATTCCAGGAATACATGGGAAGAGACCTACCTGTGCAGTACGATCTGATTGTAAGCAATCCGCCTTTTTTTATCACGTCACTGGCTAACAACGACCATAAAAAGAAGACAGCCAGGCATACAGACACTTCCTTCTTCTCAGACCTTGCACTTCTCTCCGCTCGCCACCTCAGTCCTTCAGGAAAGATAAGTCTCATTCTTCCTGTTTCTACGGCCGAAACTGCCGCAAAACTGGCGATTAAAGAAGGGTTGTCCGTTCATGAAGAAATTGAAATAAAATCTTTTTCCAACAGCAATCCCCACAGGAAGATTATTACATTTGGCTTTACCAGCAAAATAAAGACGCACAGATCATTTGTCATATACCAGCAGGAAAAACAGTACAGCCTGGAGTATCAGCAGGCACTTAAAGATTTTTTTATTATATTTTAATTGAAAAGAATAGGACTTATCTCCGACACTCACGGTTTTCTTGATGAAAGCGTGTTTTCATATTTTGATCAGTGTGATGAGATCTGGCATGCCGGTGATTTTGGTAACATTGAGCTTGCCGATAAATTAGCTGCATTTAGGCCATTAAAAGGAGTATATGGCAATATCGATGGGCGGGATGTCCGGACAGTCTATCCCGAACACCTCAGGTTCACCTGTGAAGATGTAGATGTCTGGATGACACACATCGGCGGCTATCCGGATCATTATAGTCCGCAGGTTAGAAGCCTGATCTATAAAAATCCTCCAAAACTTTTTATCTCAGGGCATTCTCACATCCTGAGAGTCATCTATGATAAAAAAATCGGTACTTTACACTTAAATCCGGGAGCGGCGGGCAAACAAGGATGGCATAAAATACGTTCATTGCTAAGATTCAGCATTTCTGAAGAAAAAATCCTTAACTTAGAGATCGTAGAACTAGGGAAGAGATAATGTATAAAATACACTAAGTATATGTCAGCAGTTAAAACGTTAGGTCAGTTCATTATTGAAAAACAGAAAGACTTCCCTTATGCCAAGGGCGAGCTATCCCGATTGCTACGGGATATCGGCATCGCAGCCAAAATCGTTAACCGCGAGGTTAACAAAGCGGGACTAGTGGACATCCTGGGAGAGATCGGGACTACCAATTCTCATGGAGAATCCCAGAAGAAACTTGACGTTTTTGCCAACGAACAGTTCATTTCAGCTCTTACTTGCGGAGGGGAATGCTGTATTGTCGTATCCGAGGAAAATGATGATCCGGTCTATATTGATTCGGAAGTTTCGCGGGATGCTAAATACATTGTGGCAATTGATCCTCTTGATGGCTCATCCAACATTGATGTAAATGTTGCTGTAGGCACCATATTCTCCATCTACCGGCGCAAATCAACAGTTGGAAAGGCTGTAGTGGAAGATGCTTTGCAGAAGGGAATCGAGCAGGTGGCTGCGGGCTATGTCGTTTACGGTTCTTCTGCCATGCTCGTGTATACCACAGGCAAAGGAGTTAATGGATTTACCCTGGATCCCTCTATCGGAGAATTTTGCCTTTCACATCCGGACATGAAGATCCCTAAAGACGGCTACATCTATTCCATCAATGAAGGGAACTACGTTCATTTCCCGGATGGAGTCAAGAAGTATATAAAGTATTGTCAGGTGATGGACAAGGAAACCCAAAGGCCATATTCATCCAGGTATATCGGTTCGATGGTGGCCGATCTGCACCGCAATATCATAAAGGGAGGACTTTTTATTTATCCCACAACTGCCAGCGCGCCACGGGGCAAACTGAGGCTAGTATATGAATGTAATCCAATGGCTTTCATTATTGAACAGGCTGGAGGAAGAGCAACTGACGGGTTCGAGAGGATCCTTGATAAAGAGGTAGGCTCGCTTCATCAGCGTTCAGCAATTTTCCTGGGGTCCGAAAACATGGTACTAAAGGCAGAAGAGATGATGAGAGATTTTTCACCTGAACTTGGGAAAACGATTGAAAAGCAAGTTTCGGCAGCCAAGGAATCTCCGGATGTAACTAAAATTACGGTTTAGATCAACAGCGGGAACGGAGGTTAGCTTCCGTTCTCTGCTTCAAACACTGAATCAATAAGCAAATTTCCTTTTTGCTGATACGCTGCGACCGCCATCCGGTCGCAGCGTTCGTTTTCAGGATGACCTGCGTGCCCTTTAACCCACTGAAACCTTACATTATGAAGCTTGTAAAGCTGAAGAAAACGAAGCCAGAGATCTTTATTCTTCTTACCTGCAAACCCCTTGTTTACCCAACCAAACACCCATTTTTTCTCTACAGCGTCTACTACATATTTTGAATCTGAATAGATGACAACCTCCTGTCCCGGCTTTTTCAAGGCCTCGAGCCCGATAATTACTGCCAGAAGCTCCATCCTGTTATTGGTTGTTTTTCTGAATCCAGCCGAAATCTCTTTATAATGCTGCCCGGCTCTTAGAACAACGCCATATCCCCCCGGTCCCGGATTACCACTTGAAGCCCCATCTGTAAAAATCTCTATCATGAAATACGTAAAAATATGAGCCGCAAAAGTAAAAAGATAAAGCGAAAGACTCGATTTCTGTTACTTTCAAAAGCAAACTGACAAAACATCTGGCTGTGTTCTAATCCCTTATTAAAATTATAAACTAAAATTTGCAGAATCTCGAAAATGCTTTATTTTTGCATCCACAAAACACGGTGGATGTAGCTCAGTCGGTTAGAGCACCAGATTGTGGTTCTGGGGGTCGCCGGTTCGAGCCCGGTCTTCCACCCTTGAAGGGGCAAAAGAGCTTAAAAAGTCTTTTGCCCCCTTTTTTTTCCTTTAATTCATTGTTAATCGAGGAATTCCGCTCGATCTCCTATCATCTCAGACAGGTAAGTTACCACCGGCGCTATTGGACCACTGAAGTTTGCCTGTGAATTAGAAGCCATCTTCAGCCTTAAGACAGCACATAACGAAGGAAAAGAAAGGTCCGACATTTTCGGAGGACGCAGGAAAATTAAGGCCAATGAGTTGGTTATATCGATTTACTAATTGCCTTATAATTTTTTAATGTAAAATACCACACAATAAATTAGCATATTTACATTTTTTTCCAAATCTTTGACCCAAATTTTATTATTCCAATAAAATCCAGTAAAAACTAATATATTATCATGTCAAATCTTCGTTTTCAGGCATTAAATGCCGTTCTGACAAGATCAGTTCCTGAAGTTACATTACCTTCTCCTAAGATTTCCGATTTTTTCGGCTGTAATGTTTTTGATAGAAGAAAGATGAAAGATTATCTTTCAAAAGAAGCGTTCCAGAGTGTTACTGATTCTGTCATTCTAGGTGAAAGAATCGAGCGTGAAATTGCAGAGCAGGTAGCTTCAGCAATGAAAGCCTGGGCTATTAGTCAGGGTGTTACGCATTATACCCACTGGTTTCAACCCCTTACTGGAAGTACTGCTGAAAAGCATGACTCATTCTTTGAGCCGTCAGGTGATGGATTGGGACTCGAAAAGTTTACAGGCGACGCGCTGGCTCAGCAGGAACCGGATGCATCCAGCTTCCCGAACGGTGGAATCCGCAGTACATTCGAGGCCCGTGGCTATACTGCCTGGGATCCGTCTTCTCCTGCTTTCATTATGGGAAAGACCCTTTGCATTCCTACTGTATTTGTTTCGTATACAGGAGAAGCCCTTGACAATAAAGCTCCTTTGCTGAAGGCTGTAAGTGCACTTGACAAGGCAGCCGTAGGTGTGGCTCAGTACTTCGATAAGAGCGTTGAGAAAGTAAACGCATCTCTTGGTATCGAACAGGAATATTTCCTGGTTGACCTTGCACTGTTTAACGCAAGGCCGGATCTTTACCTCACCGGACGCACCCTTTTTGGTCATATGTCTGCCAAGAACCAGCAATTAGAAGATCACTATTTCGGATCTATCCCCGGCCGTGTTCTTGCCTTCATGCAGGATCTCGAAAATGAATCACTGAAGCTTGGGATTACTTTAAAGACACGTCACAATGAAGTAGCTCCTTCTCAATTTGAATGTGCTCCTATTTACGAAGAAATTAATCTGGCTATCGACCATAACCAGCTGTTAATGGATCTCATGGATAAAGTAGCACTACGTCATAATTTTAAAGTGTTGCTTCATGAGAAGCCTTTTGCCGGTGTTAACGGATCAGGGAAACACAATAACTGGTCGATGATCACCAATACCGGTAAAAACCTGTTATCACCGGGTAAAACTCCTAAGAACAACCTGATGTTCCTCACATTCTTTGTGAATACCATCAAGGCTGTTCATGAACACGCTGACCTGCTTCGCGCGTCTATCGCATCTGTAAGCAATGATCACCGCCTGGGAGCTAACGAAGCGCCTCCGGCTATCATCTCAATCTTCCTGGGCAGCCAGCTGAGCAATGTACTGGATGAGATCGAAACTTCCCGCATAACAGGAAAGATGAAGCAGGAGCCTACTTTATGGACAAATATTCCGAAGATCCCGCAGATACTGCTTGATAATACTGACCGTAACCGTACCTCTCCGTTTGCTTTTACGGGTAACAAGTTCGAACTGCGTGCAGTAGGTTCTTCAGCAAACTCGGCTGCTCCAATGACTATTCTCAACCTGATCGTAGCAGAACAACTGACTAAATTCAAAGTGGAAGTTGACAAGCTGTTAAAGAAAGGCGAGAAAAAAGACGTTGCCCTGATGACGGTGATCAAAAAGTACATCAAAGAGTCAAAATCAATCAGATTCGAAGGAAACGGCTATAGCGACGAATGGGCTGAAGAAGCTGAAAAAAGAGGTTTATCGAATATCAAAACAACTCCAAAGGCGCTGGACGTTTTGGTTGACGAAAAATCAACCAGGCTTTTTGAAGATACCGGTGTATTCAGTACCCGTGAAATTCACGCCCGTCACGAGATCCTTCTGGAGAACTATTTCAAAAAACTTCAGATTGAAGCCCGTGTTATGGGAGAACTGGTGAACAACGTCATCATTCCTGCTTCTGTGGCGTATCAAACTTCGCTGATCGAAAACGTAAAGGGATTGAAGGAAATCGGACTTGGAGAAGATGCATATACAGCACAGCTCGACATCATTAAGAAGCTTTCATACCACATCAATATTGTACGTTCCAATGTTCTCGAAATGGTAAACGAGCGCAAAAAAGCTAACGTGATTGAGGATGCAAGAGAGAAAGCAGTTGCCTACGATGAGAAGGTGAAATCATATTTCGAAACTATCCGTTACAACGTTGACAAACTTGAACGTTTGGTTGCAGACGACAAATGGCCGTTACCGAAGTTCAGGGAACTTCTGTTTATAAAATAACACTGATATCAGTTTATTTTATATCCTGATGGTGACTATCGGCACTTAGCACTCAGCCACCATCAGGTTTTATAATACTTATATGAGCCTGGTTCCGCCAGGCTTTTTCTTTATTAAAAAAGCTGATGGCTGATTACTTACAGCTAACAGCTAATTTTACTACCTTTGCCGTCAAATGTCAGATCTCAAATACAACCAAAGAGGCGTTTCAGCAGGCAAGGAAGACGTCCATAATGCTATCAAAAATATCGACAAAGGGATATTTCCAAAGGCTTTTTGCAAGATCATTCCTGATATACTGGGCGGAGACGAAGAATGGTGCAATATCATGCATGCCGATGGAGCCGGAACGAAATCTTCTCTGGCCTATGTTTACTGGAGAGAGACCGGTGACCTGTCGGTATGGAAGGGCATTGCCCAGGACGCGGTTATCATGAACCTCGACGATTTGCTTTGTGTTGGAGCTACAGATCAGATATTGCTGTCTTCGACTATCGGCAGGAATAAAAATGTTATCCCCGGAGAAGTCATTGCCGCTGTCATTAACGGCACCGAGGAAATACTGGCTGAACGAAGAGAACTGGGAGTAGGCATTTATTCCACCGGCGGGGAAACGGCGGATGTGGGAGACCTGGTGAGAACGATCATGGTTGATTCTACCGTAACCTGCAGGATGAAAAGAGACGACATTCTTTCGAACGACAGGATACAGGCAGGAGACGTGATAGTGGGGCTTGCCTCATTCGGCCAGGCTACATATGAAAAAGAATATAACGGAGGGATGGGGTCTAACGGACTTACCTCTGCCCGGCACGACGTTTTTCATAAATATATCGCGGAAAAGTATCCCGAAAGCTATGACCCGGCAGTTCCTTATGAACTTATCTTCGCCGGAAGCAAACAAGTTACAGACAATATTGAAACCGGCACAAATGAAACAGTTACAGCCGGCAAACTCGTTCTCTCTCCTACCCGCACCTATGCCCCTGTCGTAAAGCTGGTTCTCGACAGGTTCAGGAGCCAGATCCATGGGATGGTCCACTGCAGCGGCGGAGCTCAGACAAAAGTGCTTCATTTTATTGACAATCTTCACATCATCAAGGATAACCTGTTTCCTGCACCTCCCCTGTTCAAACTGATCCAGGAAGAATCCCAAACCTCCTGGCAGGAG
This sequence comes from Pararcticibacter sp., assembly GCA_052039655.1. GTDB lineage: Bacteria > Bacteroidota > Bacteroidia > Sphingobacteriales > Sphingobacteriaceae > Arcticibacter. The sequence continues at coordinate 1,493 of JBQGEO010000388.1, read as the reverse complement.
ATGTATAAAGTATTTAACATGGGACACCGGATGGAATTGTATGTACCAAAAGAAATTGCGAACGACATTATAGCCATATCACAGAGTTTCAATATTGACGCACGAATTATCGGCCGTGTAGAAAGCGCAGAAGTGAAAAAGGTTACCATCCGGTCCGAGTTCGGAGAATTTGCGTATTAAGCCCCCGGGTGATCAATAAAACTTGGATATGAGATTCACCGCCACTCTCTCTCCCATTGAAGGTCCGATGATCCATCATGTGATTAAAGTGCCGGAAGATGTGGCTGTTAAGTTCAGAACGAATAAAGGCGCTATACGGATCTTATGCTCCATTGAAGGAAAGGAAGAATTCCCCTGTGCATTGAATCCGCGGGATGGAGAATATGTCATCATGGCAAGCAAGCAATTGATCAGCAAACACAGGCTAAAGAATAATCAGACGTTTAGTGTTTCTATTCGCCCGGACCTGAATGACGGGCTGGAGCTTCCGGAGGAATTTCTCGAAGTATTAAACCAGGATGAGTGGGGAAGTCAACTTTTCGATGCTTTGCTGCCTGGACTAAAAAGAAGTCTGCTCTATTATATCCGGAGCGCGAAAAGTGCAGACACAAGGATCAAACGCTCCTTTCAAATCCTTGAAAAGATCAAAACACAAAGTCTGCATTCTCAGAAAAAGCAGAACCTCTGAATCGCTGTACATTTATAACCGCAAAGGTACTTTTCATTGGGAAGTCGAATTTCGCTGCTATTGTTAACTTTGCAGCTTAACAGGTTCAACCAACGGTCAGGAAACACAATGATAGAAATCGGAAAATATAACGAGCTCCGGATAACGGGCAAAAAAGAAGAAGGCCTGATCCTTTCGGATGGGTACAACACAGTATTGCTTCCTCTTCATCTGGCACCCAGGGATGCAGAAACGGGAGATGCCCTCTTCGTTTTCGTTTACCTGAACAAAGAAGGCGTTATGACAGCAACAACCGAAAAGCCTTATGGCTGTGTTGGCGATTTTGCCTATTTGAAGGTAGTAGACGAAAACAGGGACGGCGTGTTTATGGACCTGGGAATCGGCAAAGATGTTTTTGTACCCAACCGCCAGCAAAAGAAGAAAATGCATAAAGGAGACAGCTATGTGGTTTATATCTTTCTCGATGAGAGTAATAACCGGATGCTGGCATCTTCACACCTATCATCCTTTGCAGAAGAAGATGACATCGATCTCGAAGAGAAGGACGAAGTGAGCCTGTTGATCGCCGACCCTACCGACCTTGGATATAATGCTATTATCAACAACAAGTATATCGGCCTTCTTTATCAGAATGAGCTTTTCTCCTATGTTCACCCGGGTGATGTAAGAAAAGGATGGATCAAAAGATTCCGCCCCGACGGAAAGATAGACCTTAGTCTGCAACCTCTCGGTTATGAACACATTCTTGACTTCAAAGTCACTCTTCTGGATGATCTGGAACAAAGCAAAGGAGTTATTCCGCTCG
>JBQGEO010000387.1:0-3066 GCA_052039655.1 Pararcticibacter sp. | reverse complement strand
GGCTATTCTGTAAATTTCCCTTTAGCTCAATCAGAAGAGAACCAGATATTAAAAGCTTTAACAATCCAGACTTTAAAAGCCTTTTCAACAAAAACATCGCAGGAGGAGGTTCGATCCTACTGCAATAGTATCCTCAAAACTTATTTCTCAACTTAATTAAATCAGTAGGCGCCATCCTTTTTCTATTTTTACCAGGCTCTCTTAATAAGACAAGGAAAAATGCTCTTATAAAAAAGCCTGGCGGACGACATCAATAAATATAAGGAAGCACTCCCGGCTAGGGCTTACCCTTAACAAGAAATCAGTTTTCAACACAGGCCTTAGGTCCTGCCAGGCTTATCAAATTATGAGATAGTCCCCCGTGGGGTAATGCGTATTATATCATCCGCGATAATGATATCTTTTTCCGGATTGATAGAATGAACGAACAGACATAAATCAGGGATAGTAGGATAATCATTCTCTCCTATAAATAGTCTGGCATCATCTATTAAGATAATATGTCTATCATTGTTTCGGAGTACCTGTTCCAACTCGGCTAATATAGGTGTCTCTTTTTCTCCTTTCGCGGTAATGTCGCCTGAATAATGGCCATCCAGCCAAAATAAAGCGGGTGTTTTCAATGCCTTCAGAATGTCTTTAAGTACAACCGAACTATCACCCTGGAGAATTTTCACATTGCTGTCATTCTTAAACCTTTCCACGGCTTTTTGGTGGAGTTCAACACTCAGCTCTATCGAATATACTGTTTTAAAGTATTTTTTCTGCGCCTCCACCATATCCCCCATATACGTCCCGGTCTCTACTAATACCTCAGTTTTAAATTTATCCCTGTACGAATGGATATTGTTTTGTTTAACGACGTGGATGCTTGGCAGAAAGGTTTTATCATTATTTAAGTACATCCCGAACTGTTCGTAATTTCCCCTGTTCCGGCGATAATCTTTATATCTTTCTATTTTGAGTTTTAAGGATTTTAGCATTTCCAGTTTGATTTCCGTTTAAATAAAGTTTGTATTTGCAACTGATGTCGGGTAAATCATAACATTCCTTAGCTAAAGTCATCTCTACGCGTTTTGTGCATACCTTAAACCCGATCACTGTTTGCAAATTTAAAAAGTTTATATGAGCCGGAAGAATTTCTCAAAACAAAGTAGGATTATAAATTTACATCATTACGAAGCCGGACCAATAACATTCATTATGAGACATTTAAACATTATGAGTATTTTTTGTTTATTCGTTTATGGAAAACGGCGAAAGAAAAAACGTTTACGAAGTCTACAACAAGATTGCCAAGTGGTTTGCTGAGAACAGGGAGGAAGGAGCGGCAGAACAGAGCTACCTAAATCAGTTAATCGACTACCTGCCCGCCGGAGCACAGGTACTGGACCTAGGCTGTGGAACAGGAAAACCTATACTAGAATATCTTCTCAGCAAAAAGCTCCGTGTCACAGGCGTAGATGCAAGTAGTAAAGTACTCGAAATTGCCAAAGCAAACTTCCCCCATACAGAACTCATGTTAGCGGATATGCGAACATTGTCTTTAGAGAAGAAGTTTGACGGGATCATTGCATGGCACAGCTTCTTCCATCTGCCGGCAGACGATCAGCCCGCCATGTTTGAAATCTTTGAGGAACATGTAAATCCCAAGGGCATTTTACTTTTCACTTCGGGAACAGAACGAGGAGAAGCATGGGGTACAATGGGGGGTGAAAACGTATTTCACGCTTCTCTTGATACAAAAGAGTATGAGATCTTATTAGCCAGGCATAGCTTTAAAATCCTGAAGCATATTGAGCATGATCCGGATTGCGGCAATGCAACGGTTTGGATGGCGCAGAGAATTTAAGCCAGGCTACTACTCCGCTCGTTCGCCGCTTTGTGGGCGAAGAATTATAGATGCAAAAGCGATGAAGAATCCCAGGATTGCAAATGCGGGCAGCAGGAATGATACCGCTTGTCAATATTGAAAAAGCGGGATTTTTTGCTTATGAAATGCCGTTGGCTTCAGTCCGCATTTATTTTCCCACGGGAAATATTATTTTTTTACATTTGTTATATGAGAAGGAAAAACGTTTTAGCCGCCCTGTTATCCCTCACGTTATCGACCTTACTTGCTCAACCAGGCAAAGAACCGGTAGACTATGTAAACCCGTATATCGGTAACATCAGCCATATGCTGGTTCCGACTTATCCCACGATACATTTGCCCAATAGCTTATTGAGAGTGTATCCGGAAAGAGAAAATTATACAGGAAATATGCTGGACGGCCTTCCATTGATCATCACGAGCCACCGTGGAAGTTCTGCATTCAATTTAAGTCCGTATCAGGGTGCGGTTGATGCTATTAAAAACGTTATTCCTTTAAGTTATGATAACGAGGTGATTAAGCCTTATTTCTATAGTACTGATCTTGATGAACTGAACATCTCGGTAAAATACGCTCCTTCGCATCAGTCGGGCATCTACGAGTTCAGCTTTTCGGACCCCAAAAAGCCGGCTTATCTTGTTCTGAACACGCGAAACGGAGAACTGACTAAAACGGCGACCAGTTTAAGCGGGTATCAGAAACTTGACAACAACACGAAAGTCTATATTTACCTGGAGACTGACAAACGTCCTCAGGCAATAGGAACACATAAGGGCTCAAAGATCGCGGAAGAAGAGAATTCTACAAAAGGACGCAATGCATACTATATTATCCGCCTTCCTGAAAATACTTCGAATATAAAACTGCGCTATGGAGTCTCTTTCATCAGTGCAGAGCAGGCAGAAAAAAACCTGAGAAGGGAGATAAAGGATTACGATCTCGACGCCGTTTCAAGACAGGGACGTGATATATGGAATCAAACCCTCGGCAAGATCAGCGTTAGCGGGGTTGATGAGGATGCCAAAGTGGTGTTTTATACTTCGCTTTACCGCACTTATGAGCGCATGATCTCTATCTCTGAGGACGGCCGCTATTTCAGCGCCTACGATGGTAAGGTGCATGCCGATGGAGGAAAGACTTTTTACACCGACGACTGGATATGGGACACATATAGGGCAACACATCCTCTCAG
>JBQGEO010000386.1:0-6727 GCA_052039655.1 Pararcticibacter sp. | reverse complement strand
TATTCAATGGTGCATGAGTATCCTTTAAGCGGGATGCCTCCTATGATGACCCATGTATTTGAAGACGGACAGGGCAACCGGATCATTGCGGCAAAAGGAGCTCCTGAAGCTATCCTGGAGGTTTCTGTCGCTGATCCTTCCGTAAAGTCTGGGATAGGAGAGAAGATTGCTGACCTTACCGGGAAAGGCTACCGGGTACTCGGCGTAGCGCAGTCATTTTTTTCAGGAAGTGCATTTCCGGAAAAGCAGCAGGATCTGCCTTTTGTCTTCATTGGCCTGGTCGCATTTTACGATCCTCCCAAGGCAAATATTCCCCGGGTCTTTGAGGCATTCGGCAGGGCCGGAATCGAAGTCAAGATGATCACAGGCGACAACGCAGCTACAGCTGCCACCATTGCGCGCCTGTCGGGTTTGAAGAATGCTGACGATGTGGTTGAGGGAGCGGCGCTGATAGCAATGCCCCCGGAAAAGAAGAAGGCGAAGATGCTCTCGGGGACCGTATTTGCCAGGATGTACCCGGAGGCAAAACTTGAGATGATCAATGCATTAAAAGATGCAGGTGAAGTTGTGGCAATGACCGGAGACGGTGTAAATGACGGACCGGCCCTTAAAGCGGCTCACATTGGCATTGCGATGGGAAAAAAGGGAACTGAAATTGCCAAAAACGCCGCCGCTTTAGTCATTGCTGATGACGATCTCGCCCGGATGCTCGATGCCGTAGCCATGGGAAGAAAGATCTATGCAAATCTCAAAAAAGCGGTTCAGTATATCATCTCCATTCATATACCAATCATCGGCACCGTGGCCCTTCCTCTTTTTCTTGGTTGGGTGTACCCGGATATATTTACTCCTGTCCATGTGATCTTCCTGGAGTTGATCATGGGGCCGACCTGTTCCATTGTATATGAGAATGAGCCTCCGGGAAAAGATACGATGGTGCGCCCGCCGCGGCCTCTTACCTCCACCTTCCTTTCCTGGCACGAAATGTCGGTGAGTATCGTTCAGGGTGCGGCTATTACTGCCGGGATCCTGTTTGTTTATCAATATGCGGTGAGGGCAGGAGAGGGCGAAGACTTTTGCCGCACCATGGTATTCTCTACTCTTATCATGGCCAACATATTTCTCTCCCTGGTAAACCGCTCATTCTATTATCCTGTCAGCAGCAGCTTTCATAACGGGAATAAGTTAATGACCGCTGCGCTGCTCGTTACCGTGACAGCCCTCGCTGTTATTCTTTATGTCCCCGCTGTCTCCTCTTTCTTTCGTGTTGTTCCCCCGGGACCGATACCTCTGCTGATCTGTCTTTTCACAGCAGCAATTTCAGTCCTGTGGTTTGAGCTCTGGAAATGGAGAAAGCGGGTAGTGCAGAACAATCAAAAATAAATCAGATGAAACGAATTGTAATTATATTATTAAGTGTGCTGGCAGTTTGCCAGTTTTTCAGGCCTGAGAGCAACTCAGGAACAACAGGAGGTCCGGATGCTATTCAGAATGTGGTGCAGGTGCCCGATACCGTGATGTCGGTTCTTCGCAACGCCTGTTACGATTGTCATAGCAATCGTACCGGTTATCCCTGGTATACCAACGTACAGCCTATAGGATGGTGGTTAGCGAACCATGTAAACGAAGGGAAAGAAGAACTCAATTTTGATGCATTCAGAACATATTCTAATGAAAAGGCTCTTCACAAACTTGATGAAACGGAAGAAGTGATCCGGAAAGGTGAAATGCCCCTGAAAAGCTACTTGCTTCTTCATCCAAAAGCAGAGTTGTCGGATAAGCAAAAAGAGATGATCTTCCACTGGATTTCCGAAGTTAAAAAGTAGCGGACTCGCTTCTTACTTCTCACACTCAATTATAGAAACACGCTGACTCATCCGGCCGGCTTATTCGCCGATGGGTCAGCTCTCTTCCCCCTTCTCCACATGTCTTTAGACCTTCTACCCTCTACTTTAAACTTTCCACTTTAAACTTTCGACGTTTAACTCTCTACTTTAAACTTTCTACTCTCAACTCCCCCCCCTATATGTCCCTTGTCAGCAGCTTCTCCAGGTCCCTGTAACTTACATCCATTCTCACCCGTCCTTGTTTAGCATAAGCGATCTGGCCCGTTTCTTCCGAAACAATCACAGCCACAGCGTCGCTCATTTCCGTTATTCCAATACCGGCGCGGTGACGTAGCCCGAACTGTGGAGGAAGCTTGATATTGTCACTTACCGGCAGGATGCAGCTCGCTGCTTTGATCTTACCTTCTGAAATCACAACAGCCCCATCGTGTAAAGGACTGTTTTTCTTAAATATCGTTTCAATCAGCCGCTTTGAAATTACCGCATCAATAGATTCTCCGGTATTTTGATAATACTGGTCGTCGAAATATTTAGCGAACACGATGAGTGCCCCCGTCCTGCTGTTCTGCATGCTTTTGCAGGCGTCTATAAGAGGCTTGACGGAGGTAACGCTGGCTTCCTTTTCCAGTTCTTTTTTACCCGATAGCAGTGTCTTCCAGATCTTATTCCGGTGTAAAGCTGCATTTTTTCCGATGAGAAGCAGGAAGCGTCGTATTTCCTGCTGGAACACGATGATCAGCGCCAGAAAGCCCACGCTCACAAATCCGCCCAGGATGTTACTGAGCAGCCTCATATGAAGCTGTACCGTGACCAGGTACACCAGGTAAATGATGATCAGCCCAAGTACAATATTAACTGCTATTGTGCCCCTGATCAGGTTATATATATAATATATTATAAAAGCCACGAAGATAATATCCACTATATCCAGAAAGCGGAGATGCAGAAAGCTCAGATCAAACCGGTCCATCTTTTTCTATTCAGATTAAAATTTTGAATGTTGACAAGATAGGAATTTCGCTGCACCTTGAAAAGATTTATCAGGCTTCCCCGGAGGAAATGACATTCTCCTGCACTCCTGTGAAAGACCGGCGTAATCAGGAAGACAACACCTGAGGGTTAACGAGGATGTTGTTAGCCGCAATTACCGGGAGAAGTACTTTTCAGCGCAGTAATCAGTTTTACTGCTTCCACTGCTTCTTTTACATCATGCACCCGCAGGATATCCGCGCCTTTCAGAAGGGCCACAGTGTTCAGCACTGTTGTTCCGTTCAGCGCCTCATCACTGGTGGTCCCCAGCGTTTGCCAGATCGTTTTTTTCCTGGACAGGCCGGCCAGTACAGGAAGTCCCAACAGCTTGAATTGTTCTGCGTGATTCAATAAAAATAAGTTTTGATCAGCATCTTTCGCGAAGCCGAAGCCGGGGTCAATGATGATGTCGTATATGTGCAGTGCCCTCAGTTCCGCCAGTTTTTCTGCGAAATATTTCAGGATATCAGGCAGGATATTGTCATACCGGTTCAGTGATGTCATTGTTTGCGGCGTGCCCCGCATGTGCATGAGGATATAGGGAACTTTAAGTCGCGCAATGGCAGGGAACATGGCATCGTCAAGCTGCCCTCCAGAGATGTCGTTGATGATGTGCGCGCCTTCCGCTACTGCGGCTTCAGCAACGCCTGCGCGGAACGTGTCGACAGAAAGAACAGCTTCTGGAAATTCGCGGGCCAGGGCTTTGAACACAGGCAGGAGGCGGCTCAGCTCTTCCTGTTCAGAAATATCGGCGGCTCCCGGCCGTGACGAGTATGCTCCTATATCAAGGATGCCGGCCCCTTCGGCAAGCATCTTTCCGGCATGGCGCAGGGCCTCGTTTGCAGATGCCGTCCTGCTTCCCGGATAAAAGGAATCAGGAGTGATATTGAGAATACCCATGACGCAGGGACTTGAAAGATCAAGGAGCCTGCCCCCGGCATTAATCGTTTTCTTTTCGTGAAAAACTGTATTTTTATCCGTCATAAAATACAAAATACAGGTTTATTCATCTTTTAATCAAATATTCACACGTTTTGATACAGGACACTTCAACAGAATTTGATGCGGTAGTAAAAATATGCAGGGAGCTTTTTATCAGGAAGACAAAGGATTATGGTACAGCATGGCGGATTCTTCGCCTGAGTTCTATTACCGACCAGATCTTTATTAAGGCTCAGAGGATCCGTACCCTGGAGGAAAAGAAGGTGTCTAAAGTAGGGGAGGATATCAGTTCTGAATATATCGGGATCATAAATTATTGTATCATTGCGATGATCCAGATGGGCTTGCCGGATGATGCACAGACTGAAATCCCGGCAGAAGAGGTAGAGCCTTTGTACGATGCCGTGGTAAAAGAAACCAAAGACCTGATGGCTGCAAAGAACCACGATTACGGGGAAGCCTGGAGGGATATGCGGATCAGTTCTTTGACCGACCTCATCCTGATGAAGCTTCTGCGGGTTAAGCAGATTGAGGATAACCAGGGGCAGACCCTTGTTTCGGAAGGCGTCAGGGCAAATTACCAGGATATGCTGAACTATTCGGTATTTGCGCTCATAAAAATTGGATTAGCAAAGTAAAAAGACTGAGATTATAAAATGGCACTTGATCAGATAAGAAGTAAACCCAACTATTTTTTATGGTTCTCCCGGATTTTTGTCGGGGTACTGTTTATTTTTTCCGGCTTGATAAAAGCGAATGACCCGCTTGGTTTCGGATATAAGCTGGAAGAATACTTCGAGGTATTTCATACCACCTTCCTTAATGACTATTCGGTTGTTATTTCAATTTTCATCTGCGCGCTGGAAGTGATTTTCGGGGCCGCCTTGCTGATTGGATACAGGGGGCGGCAGATTGCATGGGGACTACTTTTACTGATCATCTTTTTTACCTTCCTCACTTTCTGGTCGGCAGCCTTTGATGTTGTCAGGAGCTGCGGCTGTTTTGGGGATGCTATTCCTCTGACCCCGTGGCAATCATTCAGCAAAGATCTTATTCTCCTGGTTTTTATACTGGTTATTTTTGTTCACAGAGAAAAGATCCGGCCTCTCATAAAGGGCAGGGCTATGGATGCAGCCATCTTTATTGTGGTCCTTTTTTCCTTCGGCTTCGGGCTTTTTACCTATAACTTCCTGCCGGTGGTCGACTTCCTTCCCTATCACAAGGGGGCTAATCTTCCGGCTTATATGAAAGTGCCGCCAGGCGCAGCGCAGGATGAATATGAGATTACGTATACTCTTAAGAATAAAAAGACCGGTGAGACCAAAAAAATGAGTGATAAGCAGTATTTGAAGACGGAGATCTGGAAAGATACTAACTGGGAGATCCAGGGAGAACCTGAGAACAGACTGATAAAACAGGGCTACCAGGTGAAGATCAAAGACCTGAGGATTTCTGATAACCAGGGGACAGATTATACCACCGAAATCATTGAGAACCCTTATTATAACCTTGTTATTGTGGCCTATAATCTGGGGCGCACCAATGAAAAAGGTATTGGGGATCTGAATGCCCTGGCGGTTAATGCTGCCGAAAACTACAATATCAGGACAGTTCTTCTAACGTCGGCATCAGCTGAGACGGCGGAGGCTTTCAGCAAAAAACATAAACTGGTGATGGAAACTTTCTTTGCCGACGGAGTGCCTTTAAAAAGTATGGTGAGGGCTAATCCCGGGTTATTATTGCTGCGCAACGGGGTTGTGATAAATAAATGGCATTATCATAACCTTCCTTCATACCAGGAGCTTGAGGAGAAGTATTTCAGAAATAACGATTAGGAAATAAACAGCCGGGGCTGCCGGAGTTCACATATACAAATGCACGATGCTTAAAGACTTGATCAGGTACACTGATGTGGCCAACAGAAAGATGATCGCTGCTTTTCAGGGATCAGGTAAAGCCTTGCCGGAAGCAGAGCGGCTGTTCAGTCACATTCTGAACAGCACCCGCATCTGGATCAGCCGGATTAAAGGAGAAACTCCCGTGGTCGACAGGTTTGACCTGCTGCCGGTGGAAGAGTTCTCTGTATGGAACCAACAGAACATAGACGAACTTTATCATATCTTAGAGTATACTGACCTGGCAGTTAAGGTTTCTTATTCCAATTCGCAGGGGGATAAGTTTAACGATGCAGTCTCTGATATCCTTTTTCATCTGGTTAATCATTCAACCTATCACCGGGCTCAGGTTGCGACACAATTTAGAATAAACGGAGTAAAGCCTCCGGCAACCGATTACATCTTTTTAAAAAGGCAGGGAGAGATATGAGGATATTTCTGATTGGTTTTATGGGCTGCGGGAAAACCACATGGGGTAAAAAGCTTGCATCAACACTTGAGGTCCCGTTTTTAGACCTCGATGCGCTTGTAAGGGAGCATACCGGCATGACCATCCCCCAGTATTTTCAGGAATTCGGGGAAACCCGTTTCCGCGAAACAGAAAGGCATGTGCTTCAATCTGCGGCATTCCCCGAAGATGCAGTGATTTCAACCGGAGGGGGAGCCCCTTGTTATTTTGATAATATGGAATGGATGAACTCTCATGGAATTGCAGTCTATATGTCTTTGTCACCCGGAATGCTGGCTTCGAGACTCGAGAATGCTAAAGAAGTCCGCCCGGTTTTAGAAGGCCGCAAAGGGGAGGCCCTGGTTCAGTTCATCCAGGAAAAGCTTCAGGAGCGTGAGCCCTTTTACTCGAAAGCAAAAGTAATTGTCACAGGTCCTGAGTTTTCAGTTGAAAAGTTTATTTCAGCGATAGAGGACTATCAGCGTAAATAAACCGCATCTTTTTCTCTTTGCTGATCGTCAAGCAATACATCGACATGTTCTTTGATGACGGTGGCAAGCTTGGTA
>JBQGEO010000385.1:0-3106 GCA_052039655.1 Pararcticibacter sp. | reverse complement strand
ACAAGCTTTGTAGTTGTGGGTTTTATATATTTCTCATCTTTTTACAGAGGCCTGTTGCAAACAGACTTTCAGTAGTGTGTTGAACCTGGTTAGCTGGAACCCATTGTGTTCTTTGTTTTGGTATTCTTAAATCGATTTAGTATGTTTGAATCAACCAATATTCCTATTATACAGATGAGTATTCTCCCATATAATACGCCAAAAGAATCACAGGAAGAAAGTTCTGAAGAATTTGACTTGATTTTCAGGCACTTTTATAAGTTTGTTTTTACAACAGCCTTTTTTATTTTAAAAGATGAGGAAGAGACGGAGGACCTGGTGCAGGGCTTTTTTATTGATCTTTGGGAGAAAAAGAAATACATGCAGCTGGATGAAGATATGAAGGGGTATCTTTACATAGCCATCAGGAACAAAGCTCTTAACAGAATACGAAATAGGGAGACGGAGCGAAAGCGCCAGGATGTGTACTACCTGGATGCCGAGAAGCATCCAGACATGGCAGACGGGATGGACGATTATTTACTGAACTTAAAAGAAGCTTTATATGAGCTCCCTGTTCAGAGAAGGGAGGCTATTCAGCTTGTTTATTTAAATGAAAAAAAGTACCGGGAAGCAGCAGATGTTATGGGAATCAGCATTAATTCGTTGAAAACACACCTGAAAATTGGCTTGAGAAACCTTCGGAACCGACTGAAGGGAAGGGGCAGTATCAATGGAAACATATAGTAGCCAGGTCGCATGTATTCGAAATATGAACATATAAAGCAGTTGTACATCGAAAAGATATCGGGTGTATTGTCAGCTGATGACGAGTTGAAACTCCGGAAGATGCTCGGGGAAGACGAAGAGTGCAGGGAAGCCTGGGCCGCTCTGGCAGAAGAAAGCAGGTTAATGGAAACATCAACGGTGCTTGAGAGCATTAACGTAGAGTCGGAGCTTAAAAAGTTAAAGGACCGGACCGTAACGGCCAAACGTAATTTTTTTCTTTCAAAATGGGCTTCGGTAGCAGCAGTCCTGATTGTGATTTCCGCACTGGCAGTTGTTTTTTTGAGGAACGAAAAAAAACAGTGGTATCAAGCGGCTGCCAAGAGTGGAAAAGAGAATACAAAAGTCCGGTTGTTGCTGAATAACGGGATCACCGTAAATCTTGGACATTCTGACAGTTCGGGAATAGTTACTGTTGGTAAGGTGCAGGTACACACTTCTTCCGGAACGCTCGAGTCTATCACGGGGGGAAATGCCACCGCCCTGAACACCCTTATTGTGCCGCCATCAGAAGATTATTCTATTACCCTGGCTGATGGCTCAGTTATAACACTTAATTCAGATAGCAGACTGCGTTTTCCTGCGGACTTTCGTGGGAGTAAGAGAGAGGTTTACCTGGAGGGCGAGGCATATTTTACAGTTGCTCCTGATGCGAAAAAACCGTTTATTGTACATACAGAACTGACAAGCGTACAGGTATTGGGTACCAGCTTTAATCTTAACACTTATAAGAAGGGAGCCGTTACAGCATCACTCGTCAGCGGATCTGTAAGATTCATCGCTGATGAAGGAAATAAAGTCACATTGACCCCCGGATTAGAATCAGAGTTTACTTCCGGAGGTGGTTTCGTCACGAGAGGCTTTGATCCGGAGGATGTTCTTTCATGGATGAAAGGCGTTTATTATTTTCATGACATCCCTTTGTCTGACCTTCGTCCGGTCATTAAAAGATGGTTTGGCGCTGACCTTGTCCTGGAAAATGACCGGCTGTCGGAAAAACGCATATCAGGACTTATTGAAAAGAACCATTTGGATGACTTCCTGAAAGACCTCCGTACCTCTGCTCATCTCCGTTCCTCCATGGAAGGGAATGCTCTTCATCTCACGGAATAATCTTCCGGTAAGCTTCGTAAAATAAATATACGGGTGCCCTTCACCCGAACTGTTTATTGCGGTGTAGTATAACCAAACAATATAACCAGTTAATTATGGAAAAAATTTTACGACGATTCAGGCTTACCCGCCTGTGTTTGTTTCCTGTCTTTTTTTTCTTCACCTTTTGTATGCAGATGGATCCTTTAATGGGACAAACCAGTCCAGAAAAGCGGGTGATTACTCTGTCGGGGACACAATCACTGGCACAGATCTTTCAGGCAATTAAGAAACAGACGGGATTTACCGTTTTCTATAGCAACAGTTTACTGGATGATTCCAGGCGGGTTACTGTGAATCTTAATAAAACTGATCTGGCGAATGCCCTTGATGTCATATTTAAGGATTTAAATATTAAATATGAGTTCAGAAGGGACAGGGTGATCGTCCTGGATAAAAAGGCCGAGGAAGCCAATCCAAAACCAGAACAGAATGTTGTTGTATCAGGCCAGGTATTGGATGAAAAAAAGCAATCTCTTCCCGGAGTAACCGTTAGATCGCTTGTGACCGGAAAAGCGGTAATGACCGATTTAAATGGTTTATTCAGGATTCAAACCGCCGGTGAGCGGGACAGCCTGCGGTTTTCTTTTGTAGGCTATAAGCCTATAACCCTCATTGTAGGACAGAAAAGAAATTTCAGTGTGGCCTTCGATGCGGGGACAAGTGATGCTCTTAACGAGGTAGTAGTGGTGGGTTATGGAATGCAAAAGAAGATCACCACCATTGGAGCTCAGAGTTCGATTAATGTTGAGGAACTGAAGCAACCAGTTGCAAACCTGACGAACCTTATAGCGGGAAAGGTTTCGGGTATCATTGGAGTGCAGCGAAGCGGTGAACCAGGCTTTGATAACTCCGAGATCTATATACGCGGTATCTCGACGTTTACGAGCAGCTCGCCTTTGGTCCTGGTTGACGGAGTCGAGAGGCCTTTCAGTAATATTGATCCGGAAGATATTTCAAACTTTACCGTATTGAAAGATGCCTCGGCAACGGCTGTATATGGTGTGAGAGGAGCCAATGGGGTTATTCTGATTGAAACCAGGAAAGGCAGATCAGGAAAAAACAAGATTACTGCTCAGGTGGACGGAGGAGTGACTCAGTTTACCAGGCTTCCGCAATTCGCTGACGGTGTTACCTATCTTGAAGTGTCGAATGAAGCCTTCAGAAACAGTAATCCTAATGAACTCAC
>JBQGEO010000384.1:0-2302 GCA_052039655.1 Pararcticibacter sp. | reverse complement strand
ATATCACGGATGCCATGGTGTATCACTCCCTTGCTTCGGGGGCTTCATCCTGGCTGGAGGACTATAAGCATATTGTCCCCGAGAAGCTGGAATTAAATAGGGGAGCCTTCTCGGGCCGGTTGACGCTGGGTGTTTTCCCTGATGTTGAATTGACGAAGACAGACGAGGGGATTCAGTTGTCTTGTACCTGTACATCGGAAAACGAACGGCTTTGCGGGCATCAGGCAGCGGTGCTTACTGCGGTGATGAAAAACCAGGACCTGCGTGTTTTTTTTGACGATGACTTACGGATTAAAAAATTAAGAACATTTGCGGAAGACTATGGGCTACAGGACGAGCCTGATATTGAATCGTTTTTTTTAATCAGTATATATAATGGAAAGCTCCTGATACAACCAGCAGAGTCTTCGGTTTTCCCGGTGACGAAGGAAAGCATAATGTCCATTTCTGCTGTTTTCTCAAATGCTGATATAACGTCCTCTCTCGCAGTAGGTTCGGGAGCATCGCCGGCCTTTGTAGTTTTGAGACAGCATAAATACTACGATTATCTCTTCATAGAACTGTATCAGTCGGAACTAACCAGGGAGGGGGCTCCGAAAAATCCTCTAAAGCGATTGTCTCCCCTTGACCTTCTCTGGGAATCCGGAGATCATGAAGCCCTGAAGTTCTTTACTGCTTTAAGCAAATTTCAAAATTATTCGGAAACTACCAGATCAGAACAGGATCTGAGAGCGTTGAAAGCCATTGTAAAGAACCCTCTTGCATACAGGTTTTATTATCACGACAAGAAAATTTCAGAAAATATCACGGCCCGTTCTCTGGTTCCCATTTGTGTTTCCGGACTCGAAAAGGATCTGAACCTGGATGTAAGCTTACGCGATCCTTTTTATCAGGTCGCCGGTGCTATCGAGATAGAAGGATCGGAAATTTCAGTGAACGACATTGCGATCATGTTCGGGTGGTTTATTTTGTGTAAAGGTAAGCTTTATTTACCCGGCAGCCTGCAATCACTTGCTCTTATCGAACTCTTAAAGAAGCGGGGAGGGATGATGCTTGTCCATACTTCACGTTACAACGCGTTCAGGAACGCATGGCTTAGCAAACTTGAAGAGAGGACAACTATAAATTACAGGTATCTGAATCCCGCAACGCCCGTGCAGCTCAGTCAGCAAGGCTTTAATGAAGGGAATGAAAAGATCCTGTTCCTTTCAGACTTCGGCCAGTATGTCATGATCATTCCTGTGTTAAGATACGGGGAAGTGGAGATACCCGTGAGAACAAAAAAGCCAATCTATACGCAGGACAGCAAAGGGAATGAGTTTTTTGTTAAAAGGAGCCGGGAAGAGGAAGATGCATTTATCGCCCTGCTTGCCAGGCAGCATCCCTGGTTTGAAGAACAGCTTGACAATGACCTTTATTATTTCTATCTCCATAAGAACCGCTTTTTAGATGATAATTGGTTTTTAAATGTCTTTGAAGACTGGCGGCAACATGGAATTACGATTCTCGGTTTTAACGAGATCGGCAACAACCACCTGAACCAGCATAAGGTAAAAGTGAACATTAAAGTTTTAAGCGGCATCAATTGGTTCGACGTTCAGGTCAATGCCCGCTTTGGGAAAAAGAGAGCTTCGCTTAAACAACTATTCAAGGCCGTAAAGAACAAAAGCAAATATGTTCAGCTGGATGACGGCACACTGGGGATATTACCATCCGAATGGATTGAGCGGTTTTCCGCTTATTTTAAAGCGGCATTAAAGATAGACGATGAAATGCTGGGGATAGCCAAAGTGAATTTCGCCGTTATAGATGAACTTTTTGAGGAAGACATGCTGGATGAGGAAGTAAAAAAAGACCTCAGAATTCTGAATGAAAAGCTGAACGGCTTTGAGGAAATCCCGGAAGTTCCTGTCCCCGCAGCGT
Organism: Pararcticibacter sp.; assembly: GCA_052039655.1. Lineage (GTDB taxonomy): Bacteria > Bacteroidota > Bacteroidia > Sphingobacteriales > Sphingobacteriaceae > Arcticibacter. The sequence continues at coordinate 379 of JBQGEO010000384.1, read as the reverse complement.
TGCAGGGCGAGCTAAGGGAGTATCAGAAACACGGCTTAAACTGGTTATGCTTTCTTGATCGCCTTGGGTTTGGTGGATGCCTCGCTGACGATATGGGCCTGGGGAAGACCATCCAGATCATCGCTTTTGTCCTGGTTCAGAGAGAAAGAGCCAGCAACAACACTAATCTGGTGGTCGTGCCGGCTTCGCTGATCTTTAACTGGCAGCGTGAAATCAACCGGTTCGCTCCTTCGATAAAGGTCATGACGATATATGGCTCTGCAAGAAGTAAAAGCCTGGAAGATCTTGGACAATATGAATTAATCCTGACCTCCTACGGTACATTACTGTCTGATGTTCATATCCTTAAGGATTTTGAGTTTAATTATATATTTCTGGA
>JBQGEO010000383.1:0-1542 GCA_052039655.1 Pararcticibacter sp. | reverse complement strand
CGGTTCACTTAAAAATTTTCTTAACGGTATAAACGGAGACAGTCCAGACACAACCTCCAGTATAAATAAAGAATATCTAAAAATAAATAGAAATCCATTTCCTCATTTAATAGATGCTCAAAAGAGTGGTAGATTTAACGACCGATCGTTCTTCAAACCTGTGATATCATATGTGACAGCGAGCGGAAAGGATGGGTATCTGGTGAAGATCGCTTTCATGGGGACTGATCCTTCCTCAAAAGCTCCAATTTTGAGAATGGTTCATAGTCTGTATGCAAAACGAAGCGGGCAGGGATATCAATTCTATAATCCTGTAGAAGCACATACAAAAGAATGGAACATAACCAGATTGGGTAATATTATTTACCATTACAGAGATAAATTCGACAAAAAAAAGGCCCGAAAGCTGAATCGTTTCAATGCCACGTTTTCTAAAAAGTTAGAAACAAAAGAAATCGAGATTAATTACTTCAAATGCAGGGATCCAAGAGAAATGTTTTATATCCTAGGATGCGACTATACTATAAATGCCTATTTTGCAAATACTGGCGGACTTGCTCAGAGCTGGAACAACTCTATATTTGCTGCGAATAACTCAGAATACTATCCTCACGAACTAGTTCATCTTTATGTGCATAAAAAGTTTGGATCATCTGTAAACCATATCGCGGACGAAGGTTACGCAACTCTCATTGGAGGCAGTGGAGAAATGCCGTTCTACCTGCTGTTAAACAACCTAAAGGGTTTTATAAACAAGAACCCTAACTCCGACATATTTAACTTGTTTTCAACTGATTATCAAATAGACGGCAAAACTTCCTTCATGTATACGGTAAGTGGACTTCTTCTCCGGGAGATCAAAAGAATACACGGCCAAAAAGGTATCGAAGAGACTATTTCTGCCACTAACAATCCCGGCTCATACTTCGAAATCCTGGAGAAACTGACAGGGATAAATAAGAGTAACTTTAATCAAAAAGTTAAGAGTTTAATAGAAATAAGCAATGATTGAAAACGGAAGTCGGCGTTTTCTACAATTAGAAAGCCAGGTGGCTGGACCGTACGGTACTTAACGCGATTCTATCCATTTCAAAAAGACTTTCCTTCTGAAAGAATTACTTTATCGCCACGGCTACCTGCGTGCCGTTCTTGATAAGCTTTTCAGATATGACCCTCCCTTTTTGGACCACCTTTACTCTAAGCTTGTCCTTTTCCCGCTGAACATCAATGTCTATTGACGTCCCAAAGGCCATCATATTTTTCAGCGCTACGTGATCCCATTTCGCAGGCAAATCAGGTCGCAACAGGAATGTATTGAAACCTGTAGGTTCTACACCCAATAAACCCTCAGTAAAGATCCGGCAATACAATGCACTTTCAGCCGACAAGTGCACCATGCCGTTTTCCGGCCAGGCTTCAACTACGTATGGCACACGAAATCCTGTGAGACGAGTTTTGGAATAAGAAACCAGGCGCTCCAAAGCCTTGTCTGCCGCCCCGGCCTTAAAAGCACCTTTAAACGCATACAAAGTTCCTCTGTCC
>JBQGEO010000382.1:0-11781 GCA_052039655.1 Pararcticibacter sp. | reverse complement strand
GGGAAGGCTTCGGGAAAATGCAAATAAAAGGGGGAGCGGAAGCCGAACGGAGGCCGAATCAGGCTGCTCTCAAGTTGCCTGTCGATTACAGCCAAGCAGTTCATGCAAGTCTGATGTTTCTTGATCTCTAAAACAACTATCAGGCGAATATTTATGTAGAACTGCGCGAATAACAGGCCTGGCCACACATATACCGGCATGCTTTTAGTTGTTAAGTTGTTTATTTAGAAGTAGCTGTAAAATGGTTTTTAAACATGGTTTTCGTCTCTTTGGAAAATTGAAAAAATGTTTTGGATTAATGTTTAATCACCCTATATTTGCATTCCGTTTTGCGGAAGTAAAGTAAACGGTAAATTGCCCGATAGTATAAAGGTAGTACGACAGATTTTGGTTCTGTTTGTCTAGGTTCGAATCCTGGTCGGGCAACGAAAAAAGTTCGGGTTTTAAAGCCAATCGGAAAGCCGAAAAATTAGAGAATGTCACTCCACCAAATAAATCCTGTTAAGTTATTTGCCGGTTCCGGGACAACCGAACTTGCTGCCAAGATTGCAAAATCGTATGGCAAAGAATTAGGCGATGTAGTTCTTTCTCACTTTAGTGATGGCGAGTTTCAGCCATTTTATAATGAGACCATCAGAGGCTGCAATGTTTTTCTGATTCAGTCAACCAATCAGCCCTATGATAATCTGATTGAACTGCTTCTAATGATCGATGCTGCTAAAAGGGCTTCTGCTCATTATATCACTGTTGTAATGCCGTATTTCGGTATGGCCAGGCAGGATAGAAAGGATAAGCCGAGAGTGGCCATCGGGGCAAAAATGGTTGCTAACCTGATAACGGCTGCCGGGGCGCACCGAATTATGACCATGGATTTGCATGCGGCACAGATACAGGGATTTTTCGATATTCCTGTAGACCACCTGGATGCATCGGTCATATTTGTTCCCTATATCAAGAGCCTCAATCTTCCGAGATTGACTATTGCTTCTCCTGATATGGGCGGTTCTTACAGGGCACGGTCTTTTGCAAAGTTCTTCAATGCGGAAGTTGTTATTTGTGATAAGAGAAGGAAGCGTGCGAATGAGATTGAATCAATGTCTATTATCGGAGACGTGACCGGGCAGGACATTGTTCTGATCGATGATATCTGTGATACTGCAGGAACTCTATCGAAAGCTGCTGCACTTATCATGGAGAATGGAGCGAACTCCGTAAGGGCTGTATGTACACATCCTGTTCTTTCCGGTAAGGCGTATGAAACGATAGAGAATTCGGCATTGACCGAATTAATCATTACAGATACGATTCCTTTGCAGCGCCAGTCTGATAAAATAAAGGTGTTGTCGACAGCAGACCTTTTTGCACACGCAATCAGCATTGTGGATGAACATGGTTCGATCAGTGATCTGTTTAGTGTAGAAGATTAGGGTGTATTAATAAAGCAAATTTTAAATTTAATATATATTCATTATGAAAACTATCGCTATTAGCGGTTCCCGCAGAGGGAGCGTAGGGAAACGCGATGCAAAAGAGCTGCGTTACGAAGGTAAAGTGCCTGCTGTTCTGTATGGTGGCAAGGAACAAACTCATTTCGCAGTAGATGCAAGCGCATTAAAGCCTCTTATCTATAGTGCTGATGTTAGCTTTGTTGAAATTGAGGTTGATGGTGTGAAAACTAAATCCATTATCCAGGAAGCCCAGTTTCACCCGCTTACTGAACAAATTCTTCATGTTGACTTTTATCAGCTTTCAGAAGACAAGCCTGTAGTAATGCAGATCCCTGTAAAATTAACAGGAACTTCTCCTGGTGTAAAGATGGGGGGAAAGCTTGTTCAGAAACTTCGCAAGCTTCGTGTTAAGGCTCTTCCGAAGGATATGCCTCAGTATGTTGAAGTGAGCATCGAGCCTCTTGAAGTTGGTAAATCAGTTCGTGTCCGTGATTTGAAATTCGATCAGTTTGCAATCACTAACACACCTGAAGATACTATTGTATCTGTTACTACTTCACGTGCGTTAAGGCAAGCAGAACAGGACGCTAAGAAATAATTTCCTGTTTAAAAGCGTATTTAAAAGAGAAGGCCTTCAGAAATGGAGGCCTTCTCTTTTATTTTAAATTTGTAAAGTTAGTGTTTGGAAAAATGGCTACCATCGTCATTCGTTGTATTGTTCATTGATCTAAACGTGTTCACCTGTGTTTCGGGGAAGTACATTTCAGATTTTCATCTCCTAAGTTTACATTTGCCTCATGAAATACCTGGTTGTTGGTCTTGGTAATATTGGACCTGAGTATGCTGATACCCGTCATAATATTGGTTTTATGATCGCGGATGCAATGGCAAAGAAAGCAGGAGTCGGTTTTTCGAATCTCAGGCTGGCTTATTACACTGAAATAAGCTATAAAGGCCGGAATATTCATTTGATTAAGCCGACTACTTTTATGAACCTCAGCGGAAAGGCTGTTAATTACTGGATGCATGAACTAAAGATCCCGGTAGAAAACATATTGGTGCTTGTTGACGATCTGGCAATCCCGTTTGGTTCTGTACGCCTGAAGCCTAAAGGAAGTAATGCCGGACATAATGGGTTAAAGAGTATCGAAGCTTTGGTCGGAGGACAGCATTACCCAAGACTAAGATTTGGGATCAGTGATAATTTTCCGAAGGGCAGGCAAGTTGATTATGTGCTCAGTGGTTTTGATAAGGATGAGCAAGCTGAACTTCCGGCCCTGATTGAAAGATCGGTCGAAATGATCGAAAGTTTTGTTTCCGTTGGGGCAGAGATGACTATGACCAGGTTTAATAAGAAATAAAATAATTCTATGTTTGGCCCTATGATAGTATATGGCATAAAAAATTGTGATACAGTAAAGAAGGCATTGAGCTGGCTTGAAAACCATGATGTTGCTTATGAATTTCATGATTTTAAGAAGCTTGGCGTCTCTGAAGAAAAACTTAAAGAATGGTCTTCCCAGCTTGGTTGGGAAGCGCTTCTAAATAAGAGGGGAACAACCTGGAGAAAATTAGATCCTTCAGTTCAGAATTCTATTACTTCAGAGGATGCCGCATTGCAACTTATGCGCACACAAACAAGTGTCATTAAGCGGCCGGTGATCGAATCGGGAAATCAGCTCCTTCATGGATTCGATGAAGAACTTTACACACAAAAGTTGCTCTGATCATATTTAATCTTTTACCAGCCGCAACAAAAGGTTGTCAACCATCGTTGTTGTAAATCATTACATAAAACTCCTGTGTTATCCGCATATTAGGACGGATGCAGGGATTGAGGTATAATATGTTGTACAGACAGGTTATTTTTTCCAGCATCCTGCTGGTTTTGCTAACGGATTTTTCTTTAAAGGGGCAAAGTACAGATGGCTATTACAGCAATACGCCAGCGGAGAGTATCTATGATTATAATGAGGCGTTCGGGAATGATTTTTATAGACGTAACGGAAACGAATACCGCTCTGCCTCCGGAAAGCCCGGCCCTGCTTACTGGCAGAATCAGGCTGATTACGAGATCTCAGTAAGGCTTGATGAGCAGAAAAATGAGATTTCAGGGACTGAAATAATTACCTACACGAATAATAGTCCGGATGAGCTTGAATTTCTGTGGTTGCAACTTGATCAGAATCTCTTTAAAAGGGACTCCCGCGGTTCTGCTATGATCCCGTTATCCGGCAGTCGCGGAAGCAGCAAATCGCAGGATTTTGATGCTGGATTTAAGATCCGTACAGTTAAGCTTGTAAAAGGCGACGGATCAGAACAGGAGCTTTCGTGTGTAACGGAAGATACCAGGATGCAGTTGATTCTGCCGGAACCTCTTAAGTCTAAGGGGAACAAAATCCGGGTTAAAATTGAGTACCAGTTTACTGTCCCTTTTTATGGGGCAGACCGGACGGGCATCCTGGAAACGAACAGTGGAAAGATTTTTACAATAGGACAATGGTACCCGAGGATGTGTGTTTATGACGATATCCGGGGATGGAATGTGACACCCTATACCGGCCTTTCTGAATTTTACCTTGAATACGGAACATTTGATGTGCGGATTACTGTACCTTCCAGTCATATAGTCGTTTGTTCAGGAGAATTGTTAAATGAAAACGAAGTGTACACATCAAATCAGCAAAAGCTGTTGAATGAGGCACGGCACAATGACCAGACAGTAACTATCCGGTCGGAAAAAGAAGTAAGTGACCCTAAATCCAGGCCGGTCAGAAAAAATGAACTTACCTGGCACTTTAAAATAAACAACTCGAGGGATGTAGCATGGGCAACATCAGCCTCTTTTATTCTTGATGCAGCCAGAATCAACCTGCCGGACGGTAAGACCGCCCTTGCTGTTTCTGCCTACCCGCAGGAATCGGCTTCTCATAATGGCTGGAAACGGTCGACAGAATATGTGAAAGCTTCAGTTGAGCATTATTCAGCTAAATGGATGGCTTATCCTTATCCTACGGCAGTCAATGTTGCTTCTAACGTAGCAGGAATGGAATATCCGGGTATTGCTTTTTGTAACTGGAAAGAGAAGGGATCTATGCTGTGGGATGTAACAGATCATGAATTTGGACACACATGGTTCCCGATGATCGTGGGGACTAATGAGCGATTGCATGGTTGGATGGATGAAGGCATGGATACTTTTATTAATTATCTGTCTACTGAAACCTTTAATAAAGGGGAGTATGCGAAGAATAAAGAGGACATGCACAAATGGGCAAGAATATTTGCCGATCCCAAGCTGGAAGCGATGATGGTAAGTCCGGATAATATGAAGGAACAAAATATTGCTATGCTGGTTTATTTTAAACCGGCTCTTGGGTTGAGAGTGTTAAGGGAAGTGATTTTGGGAGAGGAAAGGTTTGACAGGGCCTTTAAAGCATACATTGACCGCTGGGCTTTTAAACATCCTGTTCCGGAGGATTTTTTCAGGACAATCGAGAATGTTGCAGGAGAAGACCTCTCGTGGTTTTGGCGGGGATGGTTCTTAAAGAACTGGAAAATGGATCAGGCGATTACCGGGGTTAGTTATTATAAGAATAATCCTGAAAAGGGTATTCTGATTACAGTAGCCAATTTGCAGAAGATGCCAATGCCTGTGATTGTTGAAGTGAAAACCAAAAGCGGGGCTGTATCGCGGACCCGTCTGCCTGTTGAAATATGGAAGCAGAATAGCAGCTGGACGTTTCTCTTTCCATCAACTGAGGAGGTTTCTTCTGTTACACTTGACCCCGATCACGTGCTGCCGGATTGTAACAATGACAATGACAGCTGGAAGGTGAAGGGGTAAAAAGATTTAGAATTTAAAATTAAGAATCACTTTCTTTGTATAAGGAATTATGAAAAGATTAGTAATAGCTTTATTGCTTGCAGTAACGTCTCAATACGCTCTTTCTCAGCAGAAGAGTAAGTCGCCTTCTCCTGTAAGGCCGAGATTTAATGCCGATCTTGAATTTTCAATCCCGGGGGGTGAGTATGGAAAGAATTTTGGCTTTGGTTTTGGCGGGGCGGGGGGCCTGGATATACCGGTAACCAGATTTTTTTATGCAACGGGTACTGCCGGCCTGATGTCGTTTTACCAGGGCGGGAAAAGCCAGAAGACAGATACACGTTCCTATATCCCCATGAAAGCGGGTGGAAAGCTTTATGTTAATCGTTCCGTATATGGGCAGATGGAAATTGGTACGGCCCTTGGTGTTCAGAAAAATGCAGGTTCGTCTTTTATCCTGGCGCCCGGAATAGGAGCTTCGTGGCATTTTACTGACAAGGCATCTGTGAATACTGGTGTACGTTATGAATCGTGGACCAGGGATGGAGGGAACATTAATTTTTGGGCAGTGAAGGTGGGCTACCAGTTTTAATTCTATTCATGACCTATGCTTGCGGTTTTTAATAAGGAGATCAACAGTTTTTTTAGTTCCCTTGTGGCCTATATGGCAATTGGGGTATTTCTTCTTGTTGCAGGACTGTTTTTGTGGGTTTTTCCCGACAGCAGCATTCTTGAGTATGGTTATGCCGGACTCGACAGCCTCTTCAATATTGTCCCTTATATTTTTATGTTCCTGATCCCGGCGATAACAATGCGCTCTCTGGCAGAAGAAAGGAAGGAGGGGACATTCGAATTGCTTGCTACGAGCCCTTTGACTGACTGGCAGATAGTTCTGGGAAAGTTTTTTGCCTGTGTGCTGATCGTTCTGATATCGCTTGTGCCAACAGGCATCTGGTATATTGCTGTTTATCAATTAGGAAACCCGGCGGGGAATATTGATACCGGTGCTGTCATCGGATCTTATACAGGCTTGTTTCTTTTAGGGACGGCTTTTGTTTCTATTGGCATTTTTGCCTCTTCCCTTAGCAGGAATCAAATCATTTCGTTTGTTCTGGCTGTTTTTATCAGTTTCTTCGCCTTTATGGGGTTTGAATCTTTAAGCAGGCTGCTTTCGTTGCAGTCTGTAGACTCCTATGTTACGGCCATCGGGATCAATGAGCATTACCTGTCGATGAGCAGAGGCGTGCTGGACACGCGTGATCTGTTTTATTTTCTCAGTTTTATTGCATTCTTTCTTGTTTTAACAAAGACAGTACTGGGGGGCAGAAAATGGTAAACCGGAGGAAACAGGATCTGACGTATCTGGCGGCTTTCGTGGCGGCGATTGCAGTGTTGAATGTATTCTCCGCTTATTTTTTCACAAGGATAGATTTTACAAAGGAGAAAAGATATACATTGTCTGACATCAGTAAAGCGGAGCTTGCCTCCCTTCCGGAAGATATGCAGGTGACGGTATATCTTGACGGTGAATTTCCTGCAGGATTTAAAAGATTGAGGTCTGAGGTGCGCGACCTGCTGACTGACTTTAAAGCGTATTCAAACGGACATTTACATTTCAGTTTTGTGAATCCTTCGGCCGGAAGTGAAGAAAGCAATAATGAACTGTACCAGCAATTGGCTGCAAAAGGCCTTACTCCTACAAACCTTAGTGTTAAAACTGAAGAGGGGATGTCGCAGAAGCTTATATTTCCTTCTGCCCTGGTGATTTATAAAGGGATTGAGATGCCCGTGAATTTTTTCCAGAACAAGATGGGGGCATCTCCGGAAGAAGTTTTAAATAATTCGGTACAGAATCTGGAATATGCGTTCACTAGTGCCATCAGAAAAGTAAAAAGCGGGGGGAGGCAGAGGATCGGTTTTACAGAAGGGCATAAGGAATTATCAGATGTACAGCTTGCCGATGCCATGTCTACTCTTCAGGGAGCCTATGAGACGGGGAGGGTAAACCTGAAGACGATTTCATTTAGCGGGCTTGATAAGCTAAAGCTTCTCATCGTTCCAAAACCGGATTCATCGTTTACGGAGGCCGAGAAATATAAGATTGACCGCTTCCTTATGCGGGGGGGCAGTATATTCTGGGTAATTGATAATGTCAATGCGGAATTGGACAGCTTGCGGGGTATGGGTTCGCAGCTCGCCTTTTCGAAGAAGCTGAATCTGGATGATATGCTGTTTCGGTATGGGGTAAGGATCAATTACAACCTGATTGCGGATATGAACTGTGCTCAAATTCCACTGAATGTGGGGAATGCGGGAGGACAGGCGCAGATACAGATGGTGCCCTGGTTGTTTTATCCGGTTTTTATGCCGGTGTCTAAGCATCCTGTGGTAAAGAACCTTGATGGCATTCGCAGCGAATTTGCCAGCACCATTGATACTATTGCCGTAAAAGGGGTGAGGAAGCAGGTGATTTTATCATCTTCTCCGTTTAGCCGTACGCTGAATGTCCCGACGACGCTTTCATTGCAGATGGTGGAACAAGAGCCTGATCCGCGTGCATTTCGCAGTGATCCAAAGCCGGTTGGAGTATTGCTGGAGGGGGCGTTCCCTTCTGATTTCAGTAACCGGCCGGTACCTGAAGGAATCAATACCACTGAACAGCTCCCGGGAAAAAGTGCACCTGCCAGGATGATTGTTGTGGCAGACGGGGATATTTTAAAGAACCAGGTAAGCACACAGGATGGTTCGCCTTTTCCTCTCGGATTTGACAGATACACCGGGCAGCAATACGGAAATAAGAACTTCCTGCTGAATGTTGTCGATTATCTTACAGATGACTCAGGTATTATAGAACTCAGGAGTAAGGAAGTGAAGATGCGGTTGCTGGATCGTGCACGGATAAAGACGGAAAAACTGAACTGGCAATCGCTTTGTGTGCTGAGTCCGCTTGTTCTGCTTGTACTGGCCGGACTGCTACAATTCTTTTACAGAAAGAAGCGGTACGGAGTATAAGCGGTTAGCAATCAGTGCTCAGCCATTGCCTGAACAGCCCGCAGCCTATATCGTATAAACATATCTGATCGCCGGCAGCTGACTGCGGAAAGCAGGTTGCGGCTAAGTGGTATATTAATAGTTAAATCTTCCTTGAAACTTGCGTTTTCTTTTCTATTTTTGGTTGTTGAAGGCTGTTTTTCGCAGGAGCCTTATTTCTAGAAATTTATTTATTTAAAATATGAGATTTATTGTTTCGACGTCAACTTTATTAAAGCAGTTGCAGGCGGTAAACGGGGCATCCAGCAGTAGTACGGTCTTGCCGATACTCGAAAATTTTCTCTTTGAGATAAAAGAGGGTATTTTAACGATTTCGGCTACTGACCTTCAGACAAGCATGACGACCTCTCTGCCGGTTGAGTCTAAAGAGGAAGGGAAGATCGCGATCCCGTCCAAGATCCTGCTTGATACGTTGAAAACACTCCCGGATCAGCCTATTGCTTTCAATGTAGATGATAGCACGTTTGCAGTTGAAATCAATGCCGGAGACGGAAAGTATAAACTCAGCGGGGAGAATGGTGATGATTTCCCCAAGATCCCGACGGTAGAAAATGCCTCTGCTGTGAACTTACCGGCGTCGGTGCTTTCTGAGGCAATTAATAAAACTCTTTTTGCGGTAAGTAATGATGAATTGAGACCAGCTATGACGGGAGTGTTCTGTGAACTTACTCCATCTCATCTTACATTTGTTTCTACTGATGCTCATAAACTTGTGCGCTACAGAAGAAAAGATACAAAGTCAGAGCAGACAACTTCTTTCATCCTGCCTAAAAAAGCGCTGACCCTGCTGAAGTCTTCGCTTCCTTCTGATGACGTCAATGTTTCGGTTGAATACAACAATACCAGTGCATTTTTCCGTTTTGGGAATATTAACCTGATATGCCGTCTGATCGATGAACGTTATCCTGATTACGAAGCTGTAATCCCGAGAAACAATACGAACCTGATGACTATCGACCGGGCATTGTTCCTTGGATCCCTGCGGCGGGTGGTTATTTTTGCGAATAAGACGACTCACCAGGTACGGTTAAAAATTACGGGAAGTGAACTGAACATTTCTTCTGAGGATATTGATTTTGCAAATGAAGCTCACGAGCGTCTAAGCTGTCAGTATGAAGGGGAAGATATGGAGATCGGATTCAATGCTCGTTTTTTGATCGAGATGTTAAATAATATGAGCGGAGAGGAAGTGACGCTTGAGATGAGTACTCCTAACCGCGCTGGCTTATTAATCCCTCAGACGAATGATGATAAAGAAGATATCCTGATGCTGGTTATGCCCGTAATGCTAAACACTTATGCATAGTTTTGGGTACAGCTTATTAAGAGAATGTTAATTTTAATGCCGTTCTCAGGGTTGAAATTGCGTATTTGATAACAATCTGAGAGTAAGGCATCTGAAATGTAAAAAAATGGGTATCCCGATCCGGATACCCATTTTTTATATCTTTTTGTTTGTTTTCAGTTTAAGTGTTTTGAAAACAAAAACAATTGAATGGCCTCAAATTTGTTTCTCATTAGCCGTTGCAAGGGAAGTAAACCGGAATTTAATTTCGATATATCTTCCTTGTGCAAAATAAATGTTGAGTAAAATATATATAGACTATGAAAACAAGTAAAACACTATTAAGAAAGATTTCTTTATTTGCCGCAGTCATTGCTTTTACGACTGTGTTCAGCTCCTGTTCAGACGATGACAATATCGAAGAAGGGATGTCTCTGAACCTGAAGGTAGTGAATGCTGCTGAAGGATCTGGAAGCCAGGAACTATATCTGGAAGGAACAAAAATTACTACAGTTGCTGAGGGTGAATCACAGGGTTATGTCGCAACGGCTAACTCAGGCAACAATAAGAACCTGGAGTTCAAGAAGTCTGGTTCAGCAGAAGTATACGCTTCACAGAAAGTGGATTTCAAGAATAACAACAATTATACAGTTATTCTTTCGGGAACAGGTAATGCTGCAAAGGTTACGGTTGCTGAGGATGGATCGTTAACAGCTCCTGCTTCCGGGAAAGCTAAAGTCAGGTTTGTACATCTGAGTACGAGAGTTAACGGGAGTGTCGATATCGGTACATCCGGAGATCAGAAGCTTATTACCGGTCTGGCTTATGGACAGGTGAGTAATTTTATCGAAGTGGATGGTGGCTTAGCATTACTGAACGCATACGTAGCTGGCACTACATCAGATCCGCTTGCTCTGCGATTTGCTAATCTTGCTGCTGGAAAGATCTACACAGTTGTGATAAAGGGATCCAGTGAGGTGTCTACTCAGATAGTAGCACATAACTAAAGACTTAATTCAGTTTGATAGGATGGTAATGAAAAAGTCCGGTCAAAGTATTGGCCGGACTTTTGTATTTTAATTTTAATTTAGTGTCGCGTTGCCTTCGTGCAATACGTATGGATATTTTGAGTTATTTAGATAATCAAGCAAACTGAAAACTATTATGAATATGAATGTTTACATGCCTAAGAAATCCCTGAAATATATTTCAAATGGCATTGTTATGGCCATGGCCGTGTTGTTGTTGAGCTCGTGTTTGAAAAGTAAAAATGATTATGAGCCTGTATATTCCACTTTGATGATAGTGAACGCGGATGCAAATACTCCGCAGGCGTACTTCTTTTATGATCGTCAGTTCCTTGAAACCCCTATTAATTACGGATCTAATACTCCATATTATGAAAACCTGGTAGGGGGGGCGTTTCTGGGATTTATAAAGACGACATCTGATAAGGATTACTATGTACGGGGTGGGGTTCCTTCCGTTAGTGGTACATATTCGGTTTTCCTGGCGGGTGCCGGTGATTCCTCATTTGTGGTGGAAGATAAGTTAATTACCCCAGCTGCTGATAAAATCGCTATCCGCTTTGTCAACGCCAGCAAGAGTGCAGAAGCTGTTGATGTTACCCTTACCAGCGGAGCTTCCGGCTCTACGCCCGTTAAACTCAGCGCGGTAAAATTTCACGGCACACAGGGAGCGACTGCTCCTGAGTTTAAGGAATACCCAGCTGCTGCCACTACGATAGATGTTTATGCTGCCGGTTCTACAACGCAAACTCTTGCAACATATACTTTTCCGCCAACAGCAGGGAAATCCTACACGATTTATTTAAGTGGTCATAAAACTCCGACCAGTGAGAGCAAGGCGCTAAAGCTGAGCAGAGTCGATCATACCGAAGCGTTGTAAGCATCTGCGACAAAAATCGGAAGATAAAAGGTGACTATCTGGTCGCCTTTTTTTGTTTCAGGAGAGGAGGTAAATATTGTATTTTTACCGTGTTAACAATGGGTTTAGTAAAAAGATGGGATTAAGCATTTTCTTGACAAAAGAAGCGATCAGGGCTCTGTTATTGTTTACCTGGGCATGTATGCTGGCAAGTTGCGTAGAAGGCGATGATGAAAACCGGCCACTAAAATCCTATGTTAATTTTGTGAATGGCAGGGAGGATT
>JBQGEO010000381.1:0-3556 GCA_052039655.1 Pararcticibacter sp. | reverse complement strand
GTAATTAATAAATTAATTGTTAATTTAGGAAAAGAACTGGGAGCTGAAATACGGAAGTGATCCGCCACCCGCAACCAAAAGCTATATGGCACTTACAGGACAATTGGATAATGTTCTTGAAAAAACGAAGAGACTGGTAGAGCTTTGTGAAGCTTTGCAGGAGGAGAATGACTTGTTGAAGCAGGAAAACCAAACATTGAGAATAACTGTTGACACAGGAAAGAGCAAAACTATTGAGCTGGAAGAGAAGCTGAAAGCGTTGAAGTTAGCCCGCTCACTCGAGGTTATATCGGGTGCGAAAGCTGGCTCAGATGAAAAAACGCTTGACATAAAGCAAAAAATTAGCGAATTTGTGCGGGAAATAGATAAATGTATTGTGTTGCTGAAAAAGTAATGCAGAACGTGAAACAAAGCTCAGATGGGAGAAATCTCAATTAAAATAAATATTGCTGACCGTGTCTATCCTTTAAAGGTGGATATGGAGGAAGAGGAAATTGTAAGAAGGGCAGCTAAATTGATAAATGACCGCATTAAGGAATATCAGGAAAACTATGCGGTGAGGGACAAGCAGGATCTCTTGTCAATGAGTGTGTTGCATTATGCAACCGCTACATTGAGAGCAGAGAAGAAAATGTCGGAAGATGGGACAGAGGTGGCGGATAAGGTTTATCAGTTAGATCAGATGCTTTCAGATTTCTTCAGTAAGTAGTATATTCGTTCTTTAATATATAGAGCACAAGGATTTAACCGCAGTTAATTCTTTAGTTTCACTATTGTATAAAACTTAACGCTTCTATATCAAAAGAGTTAAAAAATGTAAATCACCTGGCTTGACCACTTGATTATGATTACAACTCTAAACTTGTTTGCAGAAGTTTTACAGTACATGGAGCTTTAATTAATTGCGGTTTTTTTTTAAACTGAAAGGAACATATGGAAATAATACTTTACGTTTTAGTAGGACTAATAGCCGGAGTGGTGATAGGGCGGTTTATGCTCCGGAAATTGTTAAGAAATCAGGAACTGGCTGCCCAGAACAAAGTAAAAAAGATATTAAAGGACGCTGAAAATAATGCCGAAATCCTAAAGAAGAACAAGCTTCTTGAAGCTAAGGAGAAATTCCTTCAAATGAAGGCAGAGCATGAGCAGGAAGTAAACTCTAAGAATAATGCGCTGAACCAAAGAGAGAACTCCGTCAAGGGAAAAGAGCAGTCCCTGAACCAACGCATTGAGAATGTCAACCGCAAAGATCAGGAAATTGAGAACCTGAAGAAGAGTCTTGAAAAGCAATTAGAAATTGCACGTAATAAGCAGGACGAGGTAGAGGTGCTGAAGATGCAGCATATCACGAAGCTTGAAACTATTGCGGGGATGACCGCAGAGGAAGCGAAGAATCAGCTGGTAGATTCGTTAAGGGAAGAGGCGCGCACTAAGGCTATGATCCAGATAAAGGATATAGTAGACGAGGCAAAACTTACTGCCAGCAAAGAGGCTAAGAAGGTAGTTATTCAAACTATTCAGCGGACTGCAACAGAAGCTGCGATTGAGAATACGGTATCTATTTTTAATATTGAGAACGACGAGATCAAAGGACGTGTGATTGGACGCGAAGGCCGGAATATCCGTGCACTGGAAGCGGCTACAGGTGTTGAGATCTTCGTAGACGACACTCCTGAAGCGATCATTCTTTCCGGCTTCGATCCGGTAAGAAGAGAAATCGCCCGCCTGGCACTTCACCGCCTGGTGACCGATGGGAGGATTCACCCTGCGAGAATTGAAGAGGTTGTAGCAAAGACCAAGAAGCAGATAGACGACGAGATCGTTGAGATTGGCGAGCGCACCGTGATTGACCTGGGGATTCATGGTCTTCATCCTGAACTGATCAGGATGGTTGGAAGGATGCGTTATCGTTCATCTTATGGACAGAACCTGCTTCAGCACTCCCGCGAGGTAGCGAACTTCTGTGCGACAATGGCTTCAGAGCTTGGGTTAAATGTAAAGCTGGCGAAGCGGGCAGGATTGCTTCACGATATCGGCAAGGTGCCTGATGATAATCCGGAATTACCACACGCAATTCTGGGAATGCAGCTTGCTGAAAAGTATAAAGAACATCCGGAGGTTTGCAATGCCATTGGTGCACACCATGATGAGATTGAAATGACTTCTATGATCTCGCCAATTGTTCAGGCGTGTGATGCGATATCAGGAGCACGTCCGGGAGCCCGCCGCGAAGTTGTAGAAAGTTACATCAAAAGGTTGAAGGAACTTGAGGAACTTGCCCTCTCTTATCCGGGTGTTGAAAAGACTTTTGCTATCCAGGCCGGCCGGGAGCTTCGTGTTGTGGTGGAAAGTGAGCGTGTAAGCGATGCACAGGCAGAAATTCTTGCTACAGATATTTCGAACAGGATCCAAACGGAAATGACTTACCCGGGACAGATTAAAGTCACGGTTATCCGGGAAACGCGTTCTGTATCCTACGCTAAATAATATTTAAGCCCCTTTTTTCTGAGGGGCTTTTTTCTCGTTCTAAAATATATTCAATTCAGATATGCCTCCAAAAGATAAAGGAAATCAGCCGGAGACTAAATCTTTTGATTTACTTACCGGGCAGTTTTCCCGTCTTCATTCAAATCCGTCTAACAGATTAATTCACTACATTTCTATTCCTGTTGTTACGTTCGGACTGCTTGGAATGATTTGGGCTATTCCGTTTCCTTACCTGGACTTTCTGGGAGCTTATAACGGTTTCGTAAATTGGGCATCATTCGTTATCGCATTTTGCATCTATTATTATTACCGCTTATCAGCAGTTACATCCTACATGGTATTACTGATGGTTTTTGCTTTTTCTGCCGGGATTGTAGGACTGGAGAAACTGCATAATCAGCAGGGATGGCTTGAAATGTGGCAGGTTTGCCTGTTTCTTTTTGTTGCGGGGCTAGCTGCTCAGATTGCCGGGCATAGAACTGAACCACTGCGTCCGTCTTTTTCTGAGAGCCTCAGATCCTTGCTTATCGGGCCGATGTGGCTGTTTGACCGCCTTTTAAGTAAGGCGAAAAGATCCTGATTTTTTCCCGTGCTTTATACTGGCAATGTATTTGAAGGGTATACCTGAAAATCTACATGCTATGGAAAATGAAAAATATCTGGTTCCCGCAGTGCTGTCAGCTGTGGTTCCGGGCTTGGGACAGATCGTGAAGGGGCAGTTTGTAAAAGGGCTTCTCATTATTGTTGTAGGTGTAACCGTTGCTTTTACTTTCGTATGGACGTTTATAGTGCCTATTCTCATATGGGCGTGGAATGTATACGATGCCTATACATCAACCAGTGAAAAGAATTTTGTAGAAGATAAAAGTAAAAGGGTGGGCATATAGCTTCCCTTTTGTCATTAACAATTAATTAATGTTTAAGTTACTTATCTTTAATTAATATCTAACATCCTGCTAACATTGTGATAATACTTTTGCTACAAACAAATAAGGCAAAAGTGAAAAATTATTACAATTTTAAAGTTTCGGGTCTGTTTATCTTATTCATCCTGAATGTCCTTTCTGTA
>JBQGEO010000380.1:0-10998 GCA_052039655.1 Pararcticibacter sp. | reverse complement strand
AGAAAACAACTCAACCACCGAATTAATAGCAAGCTCTACTAATAGCCAAACAATGTCTGTCAGATCACAAATCAATTATGAGCGCAGCTTTTCGGCAAAGCATAATTTGACTGCTACTTTAATGGGCTGGTGGTACAAGACCCAATTCTCGAGTGATCCAGATAACGAAGGTGGAAGTGACTATCAGCCATTCAAAAATACCAACCTCGGATTTCAGGCTGCTTATAATTATCGAAAGAAATACTACGCTGACTTTGCGACGGCGCTCATACACTCTGCTAAACTTCCCCCAGGAAAACGGGACGCCTTATCACCTGCTGTATCATTGGGCTGGCGTATTAGTGAAGAAGGATTTTTCAAAAACAACATTTCGTTTATTGATAACCTGAAAATCACAACGTCCTACGCACTTATTAATCAGGATATGGATATAACGGGCTACAGAGCCAACAATACAAACGAGCCTGTGGAGCATTATCTATATCAGGGCTATTATAGTAACACAGCAACCTTCGGGGGATGGTATCAGTGGCGTGACGGCGTAGCAGGCGGAAGAACGACACTCTCCGGGCAAGCAGAGAATCAGGATCTCACATTCATCAAGCGCAAAGAATTCAGAGTTGGTATGGAAGGCGCCTTTTGGAAAAACCTGATCAGCCTTGATGTCAATTATTTCTCGCAGACTACTGACGGTCTGCTAACCAGGGGTGTTAGCATTTATCCTGCTTACTTTTCCGGTTCGGGTGATTTTCGTCCATGGATTAACTTCAATAAGGATAAACGGGCTGGTCTCGATTTTTCTGTTAACCTGAATAAAAACATCGCTCACGTGCAATACTCTTTGGGGCTTGTTGGAATGATCTATTCATCTAAAGCGTTAAGCAGGGATGAGCTTCCGGAGGAGAGCTATCTTGCAAGAACAGGAAGGCCATTAGATGCATATTATGGATATATTAGTGAGGGCCTTTTCGGGGACCAGTCTGAAATAAACAATCATGCAAGGCAAACATTCGGATCAGTGAAGCCAGGGGATATCAAGTACAAAGATATCAACAACGACGGTTTAATTGACACCAGAGACCAGGTGGACCTGGGACATACAGGATGGGCAGCTTCGCCTTTTACTTATGGGTTAAATCTTACTGTTAAATGGAAGAACCTTACATTTTTTGCTTTAGGATCGGGTAACAGAGGAGCTATTGGCTTTAAGAACAGTTCTTATTATTGGGTAGGTGGCGCCGGGAAATACTCAGATATCGTTTGGGGCCGCTGGACAGAATCTACGAAGAGTACTGCAACCTATCCACGTTTGACAACGAACAGCAATAACAACTTCAGGAATTCCACTTTCTGGATGTATAAAACAAACCGTTTTGATCTGAACAGGGTACAGCTTACTTACGATTTCAACAAGGATATTTTCAAAAATTCGTTTATCCACGGGCTCAGTGTATATGTCCAGGGAGATAACCTCCTTGTTATATCCGGAGAACGCAAATTAATGGAAACAAATATTGGGCAGGAACCACAAACCAGGTTCTTTAACCTGGGCATACGAACTTCTTTTTAATGAAATAAGCAATGAGATCTTATATGAAAATTAATATAGTATTTATTGGGTTGGCGTTCCTCGCTCTCACAAGTTGCAAGGATATTCTGGATCCCGAACCCGAGAATCTGAAAAACATAGAGCAGATGTATACGGACGTGAACTATGCACAGGGGGTTGTGGTAAATGCCTACAGGACCATACCAGGTTACTATGATAATTCAGATTACGCTACGGACGACGCTGTAACCAACCAGCTAAATGATGCCTGGCTCCAGATGACCACGGGCTCCTGGACTGCCTCTAACAATCCAGCCTCGTTATGGAATCGTTCATACGAAGCGATTCAGTATATAAATCTTTTCCTGGAGCAATCAGGAAAAGTAAAATGGGCGGAAGATCCGGAAGCCGCAAAGCTTTTCAACATGAGAATGAGAGGTGAAGCTTTCGGCCTGCGCGGTCTGTATATGTATTTTCTATTACGTAATCACGGTGGATTCACCCCCGATGGCCAGCTAATGGGAGTACCTATTATCACTGAATATCAGACTACCAAATCGGAATTCAATCTGCCCAGGGCCAGTTTCGATGCTTGTGTAAAGCAAATCTATAAGGATCTGGACAGTGCTGAGGCTTACCTGCCCACGGAATATAATAATGTAAATGCGTCTCAAATTCCAGAGCGCTTCAAAAAAATTACACAAAACGCAGAAACCTATAACCGGGTGATGGGGGAACCCGGCAGACAATTGTTTAACGGTTTAATCACAAAGTCATTCCGTGCAAGACTGGCATTATTAGCAGCAAGTCCCGCTTTCCAGCACAGCTCCAATACGACGACTTGGTCAGATGCTGCTAACTATGCTGCAGCTGTAATTGACTACAAGGGTGGTGCTAACGCATTACCAGCAAGCGGCCTCGTATACTATACTAATTCCAGTTCCAATGAGGTTGACGGAATAAGCAATGGAGTTAATCCTCCTGAAATTATCTGGAGGGAAAATATTCAGACGAACAATAGTGATGTGGAAGCTCAGAACTTTCCGCCCTCACTCTTTGGGAACGGGAGTATGAATCCGACACAAAACCTGGTAGAGGCCTTTCCAATGGCTAACGGCTACCCTATCGACAATCCAAATTCTAACTATAGCTCCTCCAATCCTTTCTCCCAAAGAGATCCGAGGCTCACGAAGTATATCATTTATAATGGAAGCACGGCGGGTGTATCAAATTCGACAATCCGGACAGCCAGTGCGTCTGGAACAGATGATGGAATTAACACCAGATCAACCTCTACACGTACAGGTTACTATATGAGAAAACGGCTTAGAATGGATGTTAACCGTAATCCAATTTCAATAAGTGGAAAAACCCACTTTACCCCCCGGATTCGCTATACAGAGATATACCTAAATTACGCAGAGGCAGCTAACGAAGCCTGGGGACCAACCGGAACGGGGTCCCATTCTTATTCCGCTTATGATATCATTAAGGCTATTCGTAAAAGGGCGTTAGGCCTAAACAATGATCCTTATCTGGAGGAAATAAAAACAGATAAAGATAAAATGCGCGAATTGATCCGCAACGAGCGTCGTCTGGAACTATGTTTTGAAAGCTTCCGCTTCTGGGATCTCCGCCGCTGGAAAGTCGACATAACTAAACTAAATGAAACTGCCCGTGGGCTTGATCTGAAAGACGGCGTTTATACGCCATTCAACGTTGAAACTCGTTCTTATCAGAATTATATGTATTACGGTCCAATTCCTAACTCAGAGGTGCGGAAGTACAATCAGCTTTTGCAAAATCAGGGATGGAAATAGTTGTAAAACAGTAACAAATTGCTTGATAAACATGAAAATAAATAGAACACGTATGGCGGGGCTAGGTGTTGCAGTCGCCTTGCTTGCATCTTGCAAAAATGATGAAGTTGCCTTTCCCGACTTCAATTATAAAGCCGTCTATTTCGCCACTCAATATCCTCTGAGGAGTGTTGTACTCGGAGAAGAACTGTTAGTAGATAATTCTTTGGATAATCAGCATCAGGTAGACATTAAAGCTACAGTAGGAGGAGTCTACGAAAACAAGGAAAATATTACAATAGATGTGAAAGTTGACGAATCACTTCTGGATGGTTTATACTTTAATAAAGGCGGAGCTAAAATTCTTCCTATGCCATCAAACTATTATACCCTGGCATCCAGTCAGATTAAGATCCCGTCCGGAAGCATTATGGGAGGAGTTCAGGTTCAGTTAACCGATGCTTTTTTTGCTGATCCGAATTCCATTTCGAGAACATATGTAATTCCGCTTGTGATGACTAAAGTAAGCGGTGCCGACTCTATTCTGCAGGGCA
The DNA here is from genome assembly GCA_052039655.1 of Pararcticibacter sp. Classification (GTDB taxonomy): domain Bacteria; phylum Bacteroidota; class Bacteroidia; order Sphingobacteriales; family Sphingobacteriaceae; genus Arcticibacter. The sequence goes on along the minus strand of JBQGEO010000380.1, from coordinate 7,096 downwards.
AGCCTGCTGTCAGTAATCCATCACGTGTCAACCCGAAGGACTGGATAACGATTCCCAAAGATTATGTCCTTTATGCGATTAAGTACGTAAATCCCTGGCACGGGAATTATTTGAGAAAAGGAACGGACCAGATTACAAAAGCCGACGGTTCTGTAACTTCCACGGTTCGCCACACTCCTTATGTCGAAAACAATGAGGTTGTCAGTATCTCTACGGGATCACTGAAATCAGCAAATCTGCCACTAGCGATCAAGAACAGTTCGGGTACTAACGTTCCGTTTACGCTGGTTTTAAATTTTGCCGATGACGGAACATGTACAGTAGGGAGCAATTCCGAAAATTTTGAGATAGCAGGAAGCGGGAAGTTTATCTCAAAAGGAGAGAAAAATAGTATAGGAGGTTCAGACCGCAGTGCGATTTATCTGGATTACACCGTTAATTTTAAGAACTTAAATTTACGATATGCAACCAAAGACACCCTGATTGTCAGAGACAGGGGAATAAAGGCTGAGTATTTTGACATTGAAAAAAGGTGAGGATTAAATGCTGATTAATCATGCATTGTTGTCACTATACAGCAGGTCGGATGTAGATGCCGATCTGCTGTATTTTAACCTGGATTATAAATTTCCCAAAAAGCTACTGAAGAACATATATAGTAAACCGGGCAGATCATTGTTCGCTAATTTCACGGAATCCTTTTCCTTGAAATACTCCTGCCCAGGGGCCGTGTACCCTTACAATTATAGATATCTAAGATGTATGGTATAATTATTTTAATATGTGTAAGCAACCACTAAGTATCATTTTATCTGTTATCCTCCTGTTTAGCTGCAATACAAAGAACATTCAGGAAACAGTTCTCAAAATTGGTCAATACAAGCTCACCGCACCCGACCTTGAAGCCAAAAGGAAAAATGAAAAATACAGATCTCTAACCGATCAGGATTTCCAGGATAAACTGATTGAAGAAGGCAGAATACTTGCTTTCGCGCTAGACCGCAGATTTGATACCATCAGTGCTTTAAACAAGTTGCTGGAATATGCGTCACGCTCTTATGCCTCAAGGGTGGATGGTTTTGTGTGGAACAAAAAGGAGAAACCTAAACTTCAGCTCACAGAAAAAGATCTCAGGAATGCCTATGTAAAAAGGGACCGCGAGCTTACAATAGAAGTAATACAGGCTCAGGGTAAAAACTTACTAGACAAGTGCTATAAATCTGATAAAGATTTCGACATTCTAAAAAAGAGAGCATCTATAGCGGGGGATTTTAAGGTTTTCACTATGCCTTCCCGATTTCCCTATTCGCCGCTTAGCATTTACATACCAAGTGTCGAAATTGCGAAAGCAGGCGATGTGCTGGGACCTGTTGAAACAGAAGAAGGATATGTGGTGGCGCGTGTGGCGGCTATCAAACCGCTAAGACAGAATTCCTACGAGAAGGAAAAGGAAAGCATTGAGAAGGATATGGTTTCTATGTTGACAAGAAAGTATATGTGGGAGAGCGAAAAGCAAATCTCCAGCAAGGCTAATACCGAAATAAATGACTCTGCCATCCGGGAACTTACTTCAAAATTTAACGCCATAGAAAAAAGCTGGCCGGGAGTTAACCCCAAACTCACCGTGATGAACTATACGCTTGAAGGAAAACGCCTGTCCTATACTGTCTCAGATTTTGAAGAGTTTGTAAAAAATGAACCAGTGTTCTTCGGGTCTCTCAGCAAGCCGGAAGACGTTAAAAAAATGCTTCACTACTTTATTTCTGAAAAATATCTGTTTGCAGAAGCACAGAAAATGAATATACAGGCGGATAAGGGCTACCAACAATTCAGAAAGGATTATCAACAAAGAATCTTTCTTGAATACTATAAACGAAATTATATCTATCCAAAGATTGTTATTAATCCCATAGAACTCCATGATTATTATCGCAACCATAACGGCGACTTTAGGGCGTTTGAATCTGCAACAGTTCTTATCTATAAGTTTAAAGACTTTCAAAAAGCCTTTCAGGCACGGATGCTCTTATCCCGCAAATTGCAAGGTCTCGCACTCACCGAAAAAAACAACGTAGAATCAAACACTCTACCGTTACCGAATGCTACGGTCATGGAACTAAAGATCAACGATCCGGGAAATGATCCTAAGTTCGTGGAAGCCGTTTTAGCATTACAGCCCGGGCAAGTCTCTTCACCGGTAGAATTTAACGGTGATTATCTGTTAATATCCCCTTCCGTAAAAACCGGAATTAGTACCATACCTTTTAACTTCATTAAGGAGCACATAAAGCAAGTATTGCATGCGCAAAAAGAAACACAATTGTATGCTCAAGCCGCAAAGGAGCTTAAAGTGAAGTATCCGGAAGAAAAAAACACAATCAGCAAATACTTATCGGGAATCCGGGACAAGCAACCGGAGCAGCGATAAGTGATGACAATAAAGCATTATACAATAGCCGGTCAGTTATAAATCATTTAATCTAAAAATCATGAAAAGAATATTTTTAATTATCACCCTACTTCTTGCATCCTTTTCAGCTAACTTTGTTTTTGCTGGTTCTCAATCTTATACCTCACCCTGGCGCAGACCCTACTATGAAGGAGAAACAGGAATTGACCAAATGCATGTAAATATCAATTCCTACTGTAATTTCCTCCAAATTTCAGGAAATTTCAATCCGACTTATACTTCCAACCCAAACGATACTTATTTTGATCTTGGTACTTATAACAATCCAGGGTCTGGGTATTCTCCCGCGATCTTTTTCTATTTGATAAGCGCTAATACTCCTAATTCAAACAATTTCAGTTATAGTATATCGGACTATTCATATTGGGGTACGATAGATGTATATATGAATATTTCAAGTGGAATTGGTACCGTTACGGTTGATTGGTATTAAATTCAGACAATAGTTTTCATTGATCACCGGCCATTTGTTTAATAGAGGCCAGTAAACTTCCGAAGTTTAACTGGCCTCTTTCATGAAACTATCGCTTTCTTCAAAAACAGCTATAAGCAACCCACTTGACATTTATCCTACTCTTTTTGACAGACAGATCATCTCATTACCATACGCCTGAATAATTTCGCCATGTACATTGAACTGACCATGGCTACAAAAAAGCCTGTCGATTTAAAAGACATGACAGCTCCGAATATGCATTTAAAGCACCAATATATAATTGAACAAAGATGAAGCCATATAAAATTATCCCATATCTGTTTGCTATACTATACATAAATAGCACTGTCCAGGCTCAGAACCCCATTATACAAACACACTATACCCCCGACCCCGCACCGATGGTCTATAAGGATAAAGTATATGTGTATACAGGTGACGATATCCCCGGTTATGATTTTTATTACATGACAAAATGGAGGGTATTTTCTTCGACTGACATGGTAAACTGGACAGACCACGGCTCGCCAATCTCACTTGAATCATTTTCATGGGCCAGAGACCGGGCCTGGGCCGCTCAGTGCATTGAACGCAATGGCAAATTTTATTGGTATATCTGCGCTCAAACCACTCAGAACAACATGGCAATAGGTGTCGCTGTTGCCGATAGTCCTGCAGGACCGTTCAAAGATGCCCTGGGAAAACCATTAATCACCACGGGAAGCTGGTCTAATATAGATCCGACTGTTTTCATTGACAACGACGGTCAGGCTTATTTGTATTGGGGAAACGGTAGTCTCTACTACGTAAAATTAAATAAAGATATGGTCTCATGGTCTGGAAATATCGTGGAAGTGCCTCAAACTGTTGAATCTTTTGGTGGAGTAAGGACAGGCCGGGTTCCTGATAATAAAGACGCCGAGAGGCCTAAGGATGTATTTGTGGAAGGTCCATGGTTCTATAAAAGAGGAGGTAAATACTACCAAATGTTTGCAGGCATGAGTAAAGGGGGCGAATGCTTATCGTACTCGATGAGCGACAGTCCAACCGGCCCCTGGAAATATCAGGGAAAGATCATGACAGAACAAGCCACAAATAGTTTTACCAACCATGGAGGCATTATCGACTTTAAGGGAAAATCCTATTTGTTCTACCATACCGGGTTGCTGCCCGGTGGCGGCAGCTACGGCCGTGCATCCTCTATAGAAGAATTTAGGTATAATGCCGACGGAACTATACCCTTAATCAGCGCTACCAGGGAAGGAGTACAGCCAGTTGGTACTCTTGATCCCTACCAGCTCATAAAAGCGGCAACAATAGCCTGGGCAGAAAAATGCACGACGGATCAAGACGTAAAGGGCAATGTATTTGTGTCTGACATCCGGACAGGCGGTTTTACTAAAGTCCGCTCTGTCGATTTCGGGACAACGGCACCAGCAAGCTTTCACGCTTCTATCGCTGCCGGCCTTGACGGGGGAATCATGGAAGTGCATACTGATAGCTTGAACGGCCCTAAAATAGCCTCTGTTAACATACCAAGAACTGGTGGCTGGAACTCATGGAAAACGTTTAACGAAAAGGTAAGTCAGCAGGTGACGGGAGTCCATGATCTCTATTTTGTTTTCAAGGGCCAGAACATTACCGCAGGCAGGAAGCTTTTTAATTTCGATAGTTGGATCTTTAAGCGGTAACTACCCATATAAACAGCTCATGAACAGGAAGCATTTTGGGGGGAATATTTATTCCTATATTTATTCGCCTTAATTTTTGTAAAATGAATAGACCAGCCTGGAACTCAGCTCTCGGGGAACTTCGTTCAATGCTTAAAAGTAAAGATAATATAGAAGCAGTAAAGCAGCTTGCTTTACTGCTTCACGCGATGGTTTTTACTTCAGAAATGTCGGGAACAGTCCATCGCACGTTCGAAGACGAATTGTGGGACGGAGTGGATGAAGAAACACTACGTTTCGCTGTAAATAAAAAAGGAAGAACAATTGTATACGGTTTATGGCATTCAGCCAGGATTGAAGATATCACCATGAATCTTCTTGTAGCGGACCGGGATCAGCTTTTTGAAAAAAACAGCTGGGAAAGAAAGATCAAATCACCGGTCCGGCATACAGGAAATTCTTTGAGCAGCACTGAAATCTTGAATTTATCTTCATTGATAGATATAGAGGCGCTTAAGGCATACAGAACAGAAGTAGGAAGATATTCGGAAGACATTATCCGAAACCTGAAGCAGGAAGATCTGCACAGAAAGATTTACAAGGACAACCTTAAGCGGATACTGGATGAAGGAGCCGTTGACAATGTAGAATCCGCAAACTGGCTGATAGACTTCTGGGGAAAGAAAGATGTTGCAGGTATTATTCTCATGCCATGTCTCCGGCATCAGCTGGTTCATATAAACGAATCAATGGAAGCGAAAAGCAACAACAGGAAGATTGTAAGAAGCTAACCACCTAAACATTTTTGCTACCTTTTTAATCATTTATATCCGGTGCCTTCACCCGGCGTAGTTAGCTTTGTTTATACAAAACAACCAATCAAGCTCTCTAAAATCATATAATACCTTTTTGTGCAGTCACCTTAAACAACATAACCATGAATTCTACCCGATTTACAACAGCCAAACAGAACCATAACTTGAATGATAATCCGGACAAAAAAACATGGTCGGGCGTAAAGTGGAATGAAGGCCCCTGACATCCTCCGAACCATTATCCCGAAACTACACCATTACATTCAGCAACTGATTTAAACTAATCTAAATTCGCAAATTATGCTAAAGCTAAAACCTGGCTCAGGCTTCGTCCTGACATTCTTTGTGGCTATCCTGCCACTGCTTTACCCCTGCAGAATAAATGCCCAGGGGAATGAAATCACTGTAAGCGGAACAATACGCGATTCCTCGGGCGTACTTCCGGGAGTAAGTATCAAAATTAAAGGCACATCAAAAGGGACGGTCTCCAATCAGGAAGGACGGTACCGGATTAGTGCACCAGCAACAGCAACACTTGAATTTGTAAGCATCGGGTTTTCACGGCTCGAAATTCCGGTAAGAGGAAGGACAGTAATTGACGTTGTGTTGAAAACCGATGAAAAAACACTGGAAGAAGTAGTTGTTATCGGTTACGGAACACAAAAGAAGGTCGATCTCTCCTCCTCTATTGCTACCGTTGAAACAAAAGATCTGTTAAAGGTTCCCGGGGGCTTTCAGGCGGTCATGCAGAGTTCTGTCCCTGGCGTACAGGTAAACGCCGGGACGATCAGGATCAGGGGGGTAGGATCCATCAATAATACCGATCCCCTGTACGTTGTCGATGGAATGATAGGCGGTGCTATTCCTGACGACAACAACATCGCCAGTATCCAGATCCTGAAGGACGCAGCTTCCAGCGCAATTTACGGTTCCCGTGGGGCAAACGGCGTTATCCTGATTACGACCAAACGGGGAGCTACCGGCCCCGTTAAAATCGACTATTTCGGCTTTGGCGGAACCAAATCCATTTCTAACAATGTCGAAACACTTAACGGCCAGCAGCTTGCAGAGCTGATCAACGAGGAAATGTATAATCAAAATCCGGCAAGGACCGATTATCTTCCCGCTTTATCAAATCCCACTTCAATTGGCCAGGGGTACAATATGGTGGATGCTCTCCTCCGTACAGGCTCCTATCAGAAACATAATCTCTCTATAAGCGGCGGTGCCGAGAACGCGACATTCCGGATCAACGGTATTTATTCAACTGATAAGCCCATTCTCATCCGGGACAACTCAAAGACCTATGCCACCCAGTTCATCTCCGATTTTACTAAAGGAAAGTTAAAGGTTGGGGAAACTGTTCTGCTTAACTTTAACAGCCGCACCTGGAGTGATAAGAATCTGATTGACGCGCAGAGGTGGTCATCCACACTGCCTCTTTATGACCCCAATAGCACCACAGGCTTCGCCGGAGCAGGAAATGGAACAGACGTTGCGAGTGCCCTCGCAAATGCTTATCTCAATGAAAACAATAACGAGACTTTCTTTGCAAACGGGAATATCTGGGCATCCTATGAGTTTATTCCCGGATTGAAGTATAAGTTTAATTTAGGGCTGGATATCAACTGGTTCCGGGGACAAGGCTACATTTCAGCTTACTCAGTTGGCCAGTATCAAAACCACGATCCAGATGAATTGAATA
>JBQGEO010000379.1:0-1805 GCA_052039655.1 Pararcticibacter sp. | reverse complement strand
GCTTCACTACGATTACCGCTCCGGCAGGCCTCAACTCCCAGAGCAGGAATGGCTTCATTTCTTACTTTTCAAATCTTAATTACAATTTCAAAGAGAAATACCTGTTAAGCTACAGCTTCAGAAGAGACGGCTATTCCGGTCTTCCCGGGGGGAGCCGCTATGGGAATTTTAGCGGCGGATCTGTCGGATGGGTAATTTCAGAAGAAGGCTTTTTTAAATCGTCAGCTCTGGCTGATGTCATCAGCAATATCAAACTAAGAGCAAGCTACGGAGAGGTTGGAAATATCAATATAGGGGATTTCCCTTCACTGGGTCTCTACACCGCCGGGACCTATAACGGGGTCCCTACGCTGGGATATTCCCCGGCAGGCAACAGCAGCCTTCGCTGGGAAACCAGCAAGAAGACTGATGCCGGGATAAGCTTTTCCTTTTTTAGTGACCGTATTACGCTGGAAGCCGATTATTATTACAACAAAGTAGACGGCCTGATCCTCGATGCCAAACAGGCACCGTCGAAGGGCATACCGGGAAATGTCATCAGTGCCAATGTAGGGTCGCTTTATAACAAGGGGTTTGAATTCAGCGTAAACGCATCTCTCATCAACAGGGCGAGCTTTAAATGGAATACCAATGTAAACCTGTCGACTGTCAAAAACCGGGTTACCACCCTGTTCAATTCTACAGATATCTACACGCCAAGCAATTTTGGTATTCAGAACATGACAAGGGAAGGCTACTCCGTGGGTTCCATCTGGGCAGTGTCAACCGATGGAGTTAACCCGGATAACGGCAACAGGGTCTTTATTAACCGCAACAACGAAAAAGTTCAGTATAACCATGCAGCGGCAAACAAATGGACATACCTCGACGGAAGCGTGGCGCCGGCTATAGATAATTATCTTGATGGACGTATCCAGGGTTCTTCACTTCCTACCTGGTATGGCGGATTTAACAATACGTTTGGATATAAAAACTTTGACCTGACGGCCGGGATCATTTTTTCAGGAGGTAATAAATTGTACAACGGCACCCGGGCAAATCTCCTCGACCAGCGGTACTTTAACAACGGAACGTTTGTGCTGGACAGGTGGACCAGCCCTGGTCAGAAAACCGACATTCCAAAGCTTTATTTTTCTGATAATGTGTCTACTGGCTTCTCCATTACGAATTCGGCCATGGTAGAAGACGGCGATTTCATCAAGCTCAAGAATGTCGCACTCGGATACAAAGTTCCCGTGCAGAAGATTGCCGGGGGAAGGATTTCGTCCCTGAGGGTGTTTGTCCAGGCAACCAACCTGTTTACCATCACTGATTACAGCGGGTCGGATCCTGAAATCTCCATAAATGGAAATTCTATTGCTTCCGGCAAGGATCACAATGCCGTAGCGAATGCAACCACTTATGCGATTGGTATTAATCTGGGTCTCTGATTTAAAAGAATTAAGTATATGAAAACTGATTACAGGAATATAAAGAACACATTCTTGCTGCTGATGGGACTCGCTGCATTGTCCGGCCTTTCATCCTGCACAAAAGATATACTCGATACCTCTCCCAAAACCGACATCTCTGAGCTCACCGCTTTCAGTACTCCTGAAAAGATCCTGGCACAGGTAAATAATCTCTATTCCAGGTTGCAAAGGGCTCATTTTTATGGCGGCCGTTACATCCTGTTCAATGAACAGCGGGGCGACGAGTTCAGCCAGAATTCCGGAAATGCCGCCGAAGGAGCGTTGATATGGCAGCACACAGCCTTATCAACCGATACATTCGTAGGCAACCTCTGGAGCTTCGCTTACCAGGCC
>JBQGEO010000378.1:0-10829 GCA_052039655.1 Pararcticibacter sp. | reverse complement strand
CATACGGAGCTTTCGCTCCTGAAGCAACAAACTTACCTCCTGAGGTTCCGGAGTTCCTCCATTCAGTTACAGTAGAGCCTGCCTGTAAAATGGAGGCATCCAGGTCTATCAGCAGGCCTGCGGGTTGATCCGGAACATTTTCCGGCTGAACATCCGATAGCTGGCCCGACTCCCGGTTTTTATCGTTATAAACTTTTACATTCCAGATAGCCTTGTTCAGACCGGGATACTGAGTGCCCGTTATTTTTATCCGCAGAAAACGCGCTTTCACGTCCGCATAATCTTCCATCGGGCTACCCCACTGCCTGTTCGCTCTCTTGTCGGCAAATATTCTCCAGTCCTTACCATCTGTTGAATATTCTATGAGATACTGATAATACCAGGTAGCATATTCAAACTGGATCTGGACTCTTTTCACCGGCACCACCTTTTCGAGATCTAGCTGCAGCCACGCTTCATGCATATTGTCAGCCGCTTTCCAGAGCGTGCCATTATTATCATCTATTGCAAAAGACGGCCGGAAATCCTCGCTGTAATAGGATGAGGCCCGTACGGGTTTCCCGAAAGCCAGATTCGTTGTCCGGCTGGCTCTTTTAGCAAGCGGGCCGATGCCTTCATGGGTTGGTGTAACCTTCAGGATATTCCCTTCACTGTCAAATTCGAGCTTATCCGCACATAACTGACGGTGAAAGCCGCCACCCGAATGCGGGTTATTGTGACGATGATATACAATGTAAAAATCGTCACCCTCTCTGATAACAGATTGATGTCCTGGCCCGTGAACCGATCCGTCTTCATTGGTCACCAGCACTGGATTATTCTTACCGTATTCAAAAGGTCCCATCGGCCCCGTTTTACTCATTACATACTGAACCCTGTAGGTCTCGTCTTCACAACGCCCGGAAGAATAAGTCAGATAGTAAATGCCTTTTCGCTTAAACATGAAAGGCGCCTCAAAAAAATCTTTAGCTACGGTATTGGGAAGTTTGCTGAATTTGGAAAACGACTTCATGTCGGGATTGAATAAACCAATACCGCATCCGCTGTTTGGATAAATTCCCCAGGTTCCCCAAAACATATACATTTTTCCGTCGTCGTCAAGGAAAGTCTGCCCGTCGAGCGTGATAACATCCGGGATAAGATAGTTCTTAACGATGGGCTCATTTCCCGGCATCAGGGGCGTCCACGGACCTGTCGGAGAGGCACCCGAAGCGCCATATATTTCTACCGGCTGGCAATAATACATATAGTATTTCCCATCAGCACTGCGTGTCGCATCCGGAGCCCAGTAGTGAGGCGTGTTTGGCCAGTTCATTGGCTTCATCCTCCAGTTCAGAAAATCTTTTGATTCCCATACCTGCGGAGGCCCCAGTCCCCCTCCATTGCCGTCAGTCGTGGCATAAATATACCAGGTATCCCCGAATTTCTTCACGGTAGGGTCCGCAAAATACCCCGGAATAATAGGGTTACCGGCTCCCGGAGAATTGTACTTCACCTGCGCAGAGGAGACCAAAACAACAAGCATCAGCAGTCCCGCCCCCCCCAATCCCCACGCAGCCATCTTATTCATTCTAATTACTTTCAACTCAACTTTCCACTTTTAACTTTTAACTTTCAACTTTCAACTCTACCCTCACCCTCTCCCCATTCCTCCCCAACGGTACTTTATAAGCTCCTCTTTCTTTCACAAAAGGCACAACCGGGCTGAATTCTTTTTTCCCGGTTTCCAGCCTCAAATAAGCATCTGGTGTAAATTCATTTCCTGCTTCTAACTGAAGCCAAAGCTTTCCCGTTCCCGGATCGAACGATACAGCATGGAGACGGCCAGCATCAAGTGTCAGCCAAAGCTGAAGCGGGGCGATAAACACTGCCGATCTTCCCGCGGTTGTTAATGTTACATCGATCCGGGTGCCATTCTTTGTCAGGTTGCCTCCGAAACTTAACCAGCCGAGATCAGGATCGTGCGTGATATAGGTGCCGCTGTTCACCGCATAACCAAAGAAATTTGATCCATAATCGCCGGAGAGACCATCGATAGCGAGAGTGGAAGGATATGAATGGAAAGCAGCCGGGCCAAAGCCATCTTCCGTAATATTGGATACAGAACCAAGCAAACCGCCCTGTCCCACCCTTAAAAGATAAAGATCATCCGGCTTTCTCCGGTATTCCTTTAAGACGGGAATTGCATTAAGCCCTGATCCGTAATGATGAAGCTGCCTTTCCACACGTTGCAGCTTTCCGCCGTAAAGGAAATCCCAATACCGTCGGGCACTCCCGTTATATCCCCAGTGGGGTACAGTAGGCATGTAGGCCAGAATGGCATTCATGGTAACATCCGCTTTGGAGTGCTGCCCGAAATAGTCGGACCACATGTAAACCTCCTCCTGCCCCGTAGAATCCCAGGGCATTTCACTTCCAAATGGATATTTCAGTGAGGCCCATACATCGGCACGCTTTTTCATCACCGCCTCCAGTTCAGATGCTTTTGCGGTCTGCCCCTCGTGTTTGAGATCCTGAAGGATCAGCAAAAAGACCGTTCCCTCCATTTGTCCAAACTGGGCGTAGTGGGGAGCAAGACGAACCATGGCAAGCGAGGTCTGAAAAGCGCTCTCCAGATACCATTCCCAGGTATTGGCATTAACAAGCCCTTTATAATTTCTTGCCAGCCGGTACAGTACCCACCAGGCAGCGGCAACATGAGGGTAGTTATAAGAGCGGCCTACTGATTCTGCTTCCTTTTGATTCCAGGCCGACCATGTTTTATAGTTTACCGTTTCACTGTACGTCCCCGGGGGCATTTTCTCCGGTTCATAATAGAACATGCTTTTTCTCACTCCATATTTCCAGTCTCCCTCATTGAACTGAATACCTCCCCATAGAGTGCTGGCGGCAAAGCGTTCCAGCTTTTGTATCTCTTCCCTGTCGGGAAGTACCAGTTGCTTCATGACAGCCCCGAGCCACCCTCCTGCTCCCCCTTCGTCACTTAAACCTGCAATCCAGGCACGGCTGTCTTCTGTTACCTGCATTTTCTTTTCGTAGTCATAACTGATCACCGACGGACTTCTTTTAAAAGGGTCGTCCGGTTTTTCAAACCACTGCTCATGCGTCAGAAATCTTCCAAAATCTGATACCAGCTGTTCCTCCGGCTTAATAATTTTATAATGGATGCTCTGTTTCAGTCCATCGGCGTAAGTGACGGTCACTCTTGCCCTGCCCCGCATCTTGCCAGTGACAGAGAATTGTTTCCATCCTTTATTACCAGCCTTGTCCATTCTGAGCTCCACTGCACCCTCCGGCTCGACTGCAATTGCCTTTATGTTGCTCTGATGACTCAGAAATAGTTTAGCATTTACATCCTCCGGCACAACATATCCCGGCACTCCCACTGCAACGGGACGTTTCTCCGCTCTCAACTTATTTTCAATGTCCCGCACCGAGTCTGCCAGGACAAAACGGACTCCGTAACTTTTGGATTCCCCCGGCTTCAGTATTGACGACGTAGGCCGGTTCCACTGCTGCACACCCTTCCAATCTGTTTCCGAAAAGGCCTTGCTGTGTACCATCCACTCATGGAATCCTTCAAACGCAATGCCCCGTGGAGTAGGATCCTGAAGAAGGGGACTATAAGCTTCAAATCCGCTTCCCGGCAAAGGGAGCACCAGCAACACCTTTCCTTTTCCGCTGAGGCTTGCCACCTGCAGATAACCGGCATCCATGCCTAAGTAAGGATCAAAGAAAAAGTTAGAGGCATGGGCATCGTCCAGTGATTTCCCTTCAAGGATATTATTAAAGATCATCGGGATTCCCAACCCTCCAAGTTCAACAGCATCGCCGCTCTTGTTGCTCAGTTCAAACCTCAGCACCAGGTCCTTGCCGCGCACCTCCCAGTACCTTTTAACGGACACCGGGATATCATCCGGGAATACAGAAGAAAGATCAGCAGCAGCCAGTACTGAACCGCCGGCGACCAGGTTTTTCACAGGTGCCCTTTTTTCGGCCGATGAGCCACTCCTCCACTCTTGCTTACCTTCGGATCTCCAGCGGAGCGTAAGGTCTCCCAGGTGATACATTCCGTCTTTGTCCCTTTTTTCCAGCCTTTCGCCTGGCGTAAAGTCAGCTCCCCCTGCGGCAGGGCTCAATGACGCTGCGGTTTGGGATGAATTCACAAGTCTGAGATTAAAATTCGGGGTATGAAGGCCGGTATACCCGGCATCTAAACCCAACGTAGACGGCTTCTGCGCGATGCGGTCCCAGGGCGACTGCGTGTAACCGGCGAGAGAACAGAAAATAAGTAAGAGAATGGCCGTAGTGCTTTTCATATATTAAAATCTTTATTGTCCGTGCGCCTGACTGGCGACCAGTAATTCATCTTCATCGGAAGGTTCAGTGAACGGCTTTTTTTCATCTAGGAATGACGATACCAGCAAATAGATCACAATCGTAACGGAAAGTAAGCCTATAAAAAACCAATAATAGGTGGCCCCCTCCAGCCTGGAAAAAAAACCTCCATTGGAGATGCTGTTGTTTACAAATGCGGTGAACAGATTACCAAGTGCTGTAGTAAGAAGCCACAACGCCGTCATGGTGCTCTTCATTGATTTTGGAGCATTTGTGTACGCATATTCAAGCCCTGTTATAGAGACGAGCACTTCTGCGGCCGAAAGAATAATATAAGCTGCTATCTGCCACCATACAGTAGGATGCCTTCCCTCGTCTATCGCTGTCTGTAAGAACGCGATAATAACAAAGGATAGTGCCGTGAGTACCAGGCCGGCTCCAATCCGCCTCAGGGGCGTGGTCTTCAGGCCTGCTTTATCCAAAAAGGGATAAACACCATAATTGAATATGGGAATAAAAACGAGTAAAAAGAAGGGATTTACGGTTTGAATCTGTTCCGGCAGGAGCTCAAAGCCGAGGATCTGACGGTCGAGTTTCGTCGCCTGGAGCACCCATTCAGAGAGATTCTGATCCCACATTGACCAAAAAACAGGGATAAAACAGAACAGAGCGAGAATGCGGTACACCGACTTTACATCCTCGACCTTTCGGGGAACGAATTTCCGCTTGGCCACGTCGAGCCATGACTGCCCCTTCATCTTTTTGCTCATGTTAAAAAGGGCGTAGACAGAAATAAAGACAAAGTTGTTCCTGTTTATGCCCGAAGGGGGCACTCTTTTGTATTTTTTCCTCCCAGCAAAAAAAACGGCTGTTGCGAGCGCCATAAAGATGCCGGGAACACCGAACGCCCACTTTGCACCGTAGTTTGCATAGATCAAAGGAATTAAGATCGTGGAAAGGACAGAACCTGCATTGATGCTGAAATAAAACCACCCGTAGATCTTCGACATCATGTGGCTGTTCGATTCGTCAAACTGATCACCCAGATTCGCTGAAACACAAGATTTAATTCCCCCTGCGCCGATTGCTATCAGGACAAGACCATATTGAAACCAGGTAAGATCATCTTCAAAGAGTGCCAGAAACAAATGTCCGAAGCAATAAACCACGGAAATATAAAGAATGACCTTGTATTTGCCGAAGAACCAGTCGGCTGCTATTCCTCCGACGAATGGGAGCGCATAGGCGAGCGAAACAAAAAAATGAGTAGCCTCATTCGCTTTTGCCTCGGCAACGGTTTGTATTGAAGGGTTCATGGATGGGTTGAAGAACTGGGTAACAAGAAACGTTGCAAGGATAGAACGCATTCCGTAAAAGCTGAAACGCTCCGCCCCTTCATTTGCGATAATGAAGGGAATACTCAGAGGCAAGCGGACATTTCTCTTAGTTATTTCAGGCATGACATAAAAATCAAGTTAAAATAGCGATATGAATTGCCGGATATTTGCTTCCTTGAACAATATTTTAGCTTGTTCCCGTTTCAATGAGTCATTTGCTCTGTATTAAAGGCAGCATTTTGTAATTTTACCCATTCAAGGAACTTATTAAACCATGTTTAGCAGAGAAACATATATACAGCGACGCCAGCAATTAAGGACACAGATTTCATCAGGGATCCTGCTTTTTTTAGGGAATGAAGAAAGCCCGATGAACTATCAGGACAATGCTTACCATTTCCGGCAGGATAGCTCATTTTTGTATTACTTCGGCATAAGTGCCCCGGGGCTTTCTGCTATTATCGATCTTGAAGAAAACACGGAAATTGTATTTGGCGACGAGATGAGCATTGACGATATCGTCTGGATGGGACGACTTGAAACGTTGAGGGAAAAATGCACAAAAGGAGGAATCGATAAAGTTCTGCCTTCAGCTTCCCTAACCAATGTGATCGAAAACGCACTAAAGAAGAAACGCACCATTCATTTCCTGCCGCCCTACCGGGGGGAAAACAAAATAAAGCTCATGCAGCTGCTGGGTACACCTCCCGACCGCGGCCGGGAGCTGGCATCGGTTGAATTTATAAAAGCTGTTGTTTCACAGCGTTCCATTAAGACTGCTGAAGAAATTGCAGAGATTGAGAAAGCTGTAAATATCTCAGCAGATATGCATCTTACCGCAATGCAGGTAGCCCGTCCGGGATTGACGGAGAATGCAGTCGCCGCCGCAGTTCACCAGGTTGCTTTGAACGGTGGCGGGAATATCTCCTACCCGATTATCCTCACTGTTCATGGAGAAATTTTGCACAACCACTTTCATGGGAACGTGCTTGAGGAGGGACGTATGATCCTGAATGATTCGGGAGCGGAGACCTCCATGGCTTATTGCGGAGACCTAACGCGGACATTCCCGGTGGGAAAACTGTTCACTCAAAGACAAAAAGATGTTTACAACATTGTACTGAAAGCGAAAGAAGAAGCAGCAGCCTTGCTGAAACCGGGAACACGCTTTCTTGACGTCCACCTTCATGCCTGCAGAACCCTTGTCTCAGGCCTGAAAGATCTTGGCCTGATGAAGGGAGACGCAAACGAAGCCGTCGCCGCAGGCGCTCATACCATGTTTTTCCAGTGCGGCTTAGGCCACATGATGGGCATGGACGTTCACGATATGGAAGATCTTGGAGAGGAATATGTGGGTTACAACGATACCCTCAAAAAGGAGAAGAAGATATTCGGACTTAAATCGCTCAGGCTTGGTAAAGAACTGGAACAGGGTTACGTCCTCACTGTTGAACCGGGAGTATACATCATTCCGGACCTGATTGATCTATGGAAGGCTGAAAATAAATATGCTGACTTCATTAACTACGATTTACTTGAACAATACCGTGATTTCGGAGGCATCCGCATCGAAGATAATTATGTTATCACCTCCGGTGGTTCCCGCCTTCTTGGCAAACATCTGGCAAAGACCGTAGAAGAGGTGGAGGAGATACGGAAAGCAGCTTATTAAGTTATAAGTTTTAAGACTGGGAACAGCGGTTTAATATATTTCAGGCAACCTGCAAATTCACGACTTCCAGTTCAGAACCTTTCGCTACCGCGTCTTTTCCTTTCTGCAGGACAAGGCGCGTCGTTTCTTCTGAAAGATAATAATGTCCGCAGTTGACACAAACCTCGGCAGGCACATTTTTAACTAACAGGATTGTATTCTTTTTTTCTAACGTCACTGTCACAAAGCCAGGCTCTGTAATACCATTTTTGCATAATGCACATTCCATAATCAGCTCCTTTTTTTTCTAAATGAAGAATCCCATAAATCCTTGTCAGGCTGGTAAACAGTTACTATAATGCATTTGTTCTCCCTGTCGTCTTTAGCAAGGACTACATGCAAAGGACGCATATTCACAAAGCCTAATAATAGATAACTGGGATATGGTCTGTCATATAAGTACTCGTTAATGATTTCACCCTTATCAATCACGGTGCTCACATCCTCTGTAGCTATATCCCGCTTAAACATTTGTATAACGGAATGATCGCTATAAACAATGCTGCCGCAGTTCATTTATTAAAACATTTAAACAACAAATTTACTAATTAAATAGAACCTCACACCATCCCTCTTTCTCAAACTACAAGAAAGTACCTCCCTTACATTTCATCTCTGCTAGTTCCCCACTACTTCCTGCCTGTTTCTTGCCGGCGGTTCAGCTTTTAAGAGATGGCGGACGAAGAAGTCCCGTTTCTTCCGTCTTCCGTAGGGGCCGCCATCACTATGTCCCAGTCCGGGGATGGTGAGAAGATCGAAGTCTTTATTGGCTTTGATAAGCGCGTCTGCAACACGGTAGGTGGATTCGGGCGGAACATTAGTATCCGCCTCTCCGACGATCAGGAGCAGGTTCCCCTGAAGTTTGGAGGCATTGGTCACATTTGATTGCTCTTCGTAGTGTTTCCCTACAGGGTAGCCCATCCATTGCTCATTCCACCATTGCTTGTCAACGCGGTTATCATGGCAGCCGCAGGCAGAGACAGCGGCTTTGTAAAACTCAGGATGGAACAACAAAGCTCCCATAGAATTCTGTCCTCCTGCAGATGTCCCATAGACTCCGACCCTGCTGATATCAGCCTGTGGGTACTTTTTCGCCATCGCCTTCATCCAGAGAATACGGTCGGGAAAACCCGCATCAGCGAGATTCTGCCAGCAGATATCGTGAAAGGCTTTCGACCGGTTGGCGGTCCCCATTCCATCTATCTGAACAACGATAAAGCCGAGCTCTGCCATGCTTTGCATTTCACTTGCGGGCAGAAAGCTTTTAGGCACGAACGAGTCCTGAGGTCCTGCATAAATATTTTCAATAACGGGATAACTCTTCAGGGGATCCATATTAGACGGCCGGCAGATCACTCCCCAGATATCCGTTTTCCCATCGCGGCCCTTTGTCACGAAAACCTCCGGCAACTTCACTCCGGTTGCCTGCAGGACGGAGATATCAGTTCTTTCAATTTCCATGACTCTCCTCCCGTCTGCAGTTCTTCTCAGCTCCGTCACAGGAGGAACATCAACCTGCGAATAGGTATCCAGGTAATAAGCCCTGTCGGGAGAAAAGGTGACAGAATGGTTTCCCTTCTCAGGCGTGAGGCTGACGAGGTTCTTTCCATCGAATCCGATACGATAATAGTGAATAAAATAAGGATCTTCGCCTTCCTTCATTCCGCTCGCTTTAAACCAGATCTCCCTCTTCTTACTGTCCACGCTGTCAATATCCCTCACAACCCAGTTTCCCTTTGTCACCTGCTTCTTTTCTTTTCCGGTTAATTCATCCACAAGATAAATATGTCTCCACCCGTCCTTTTCCGTAATCCAGACTATTTCATGTGTATCCGGAAGATAGCGGGTATAGATCCGCTGTTCATAAATGAAAGCCGGGGCCTTCTCGTCGATTATACTCCTCGTATTACCAGTTTGGGCATCTACCTCAATTACCCGGAAGCGCTGATGTCCGCGGTCTACTTTTTCATAAGTAAAATACCGGCTGTTACCCTTCCTCCAATGGAGTTCGGGCACTCCAAAAAAATCGATCTTTTCCGCATTTACCTTGCTTACTCTTTTGTCTTCAATGTGGCCTGTATACATTTCATAGCTGGTAAACTCATCTCCAGGCTGTGCATATTTCTGAGATTTAAGTACCCCGCGTGTGGTGCCTGGTTCTGAGGTAGAAATATAATAAACTTCTTTTTCCTCTTTAGGGTCTATCCGGTAAAACACCAGTGTTTTACTGTCTGGACTCCAGAAGAACTCGCCGTAAGGCCTGGCCTCTGTTCCATCCTCCGTAAATTGCACCTCTTTTCCATCCAGCGGCTTTATCCATATATTTCCGGCTTTAACAAACGCGCTCCATTTTTTATCCGGAGAAACAGAATCTGTCTTCGGGTGCATCCACCTTGAGCGCCTTCTCTGAAGAGGTCGTGCCGGTTCATACCTGGTATAGTCCAGGTTCTCCGTTTTCCTGCAGGCCCACGAAGAGAGATCACATTCAAACCAATTATCAGCTTCCTTTATCCTGAGATGTTTGCCGTCGTTACTAAAAACCAGTTCATTGAGCTGCAACTTAGCAGCGTCGTGTTCAATCCCGCTTGCTTCAGTCAGTGCCCGGGCAAGTTTACGGTGATCGAAAGCAGGTCTTTTTTCACCTTTAGCTGCATCAATAAAGATGTACTCATAGTGACCGTTTTTAAGCTTATTCTGGTACCAGAAAGCGTTGTGAGTCAATTGCCAGTTGGGCACTACGTAAGATTTAAATACAGCTTTCTTCAGTGAACTGTCAAGCCGGGCTGCCCGCTGGTAGGATTCAGACACCTCCCTGCTATCCGGATAATAGGAAGCAAGTGGTTTCTGTTGCTGTGTATAAGCTGATAACGACGATATTAAAAGCGCTCCGAGCGCCAGCAAAAAGAAAGTAGGACGGATCATAATATTTCTCTGCGAAAGATCATAAAAATATGCTTTATAGCATGGCAACATTGTTCTGATATTATCAGATTATAGCCGAAGATTAACCACTGTTTTCCATTTTGCCTTCACCTTCGTAGATTAGTATGATCATGACGTTCGAAGAGAAACTGGCAGCAATAAGATCTGCAATGAAGCAGCAGGGTATCGATGCTTATATCATCCCCTCCGCCGACCCCCACACAAGCGAATATCTTCCTGAGCATTATAAATGCCTTCTTTTTGCATGCGGTTTTACGGGATCACACGGCACACTGGTGATAACTGAGAATTTTGCAGGTCTTTGGGCAGACTTCCGTTACTTTGAGCAGGCTGAAGATCAATTGAAAGGAAGCGGATACCAGCTGGTAAAACTCAAAGTACAGCATACACCTGAATATATCGACTGGCTTTTTGAGAAATTGCAAGAAGAGGCTGTGGTCGGTTTTGATGAAGCCCTGCTTTCGGTAAATCTGGCCAAAAAACTTAAAAACGACCTTTTC
>JBQGEO010000377.1:0-1573 GCA_052039655.1 Pararcticibacter sp. | reverse complement strand
AAAACCGGATGCCTTTTTTGATTTCGCGCCTACCTTCTCATTCCACCGGGCCCGTCTTGCAAAGGCGCAGGGCTTATCTTTAGTATTGCAGGATGCATAAATAAACCCCGCAGACTTGCCAGGCAAGACTCTGCGGGGTGGCAACCGCTACGTTACATCTCTTTATCTTCGAATATCTTTGTGTCGCGGGTGTTCTTTTGTACAGCGATGGCCGAAAACATACTCAGGCAGAATGCCATCGCGTAAAATCCTTTTTCACTTAGGGTAAGATCTGCGTTCCATAGTCCAATCGTCAGCAGGGTCATTGACGCAATAGTGGCAAACCAGCTCAGTCCGTAGTAAAGATCCGTAACGATAAGGCCTTCAGCCCTGTCCCTGACGCTTTTTTGTACTGAGATCACTGCGAAAAGGCCAAATAGTAGAACGGTGAAATAATAGCCTTTTTCGTTCAGCTCCATACTTGCATTCCATAAGCCGATGCAGTATCCCACTGCTCCCGTTAATAAGGCAAACCAGGAGGCGCCAATAAAAGCGCCAGTGGGTTTAAACGGGTTTCTGACTTTTTCGCCCTGTTTTACAATAGGTGAATTTTCTTCTGTTCTGTGTTGTAGCGGTTCCATATTTAATTTGTTTTAGTGATTAATATGAAACAAATGTCGGTCGTGAAACTGACCTGAGAAAGATAGAATTGATGAAATACTGACGATATAATTTGTGTCTATTTCATATCTTTATACACGCTGATATATTGTATGGATTCACTTTCGGAGTTGATCAATCTCTTTAATAGCAATGATAAAAAGCTTTTCAGACAGTTTTTGCAAAGGAAAAACAAGCGGGAAGATGTAAAGAACCTGCACTTGTTTGAATTGATAGAAACTGACGATATAGGTGGTATAAATAAGCTCTACAGCAAGCAGAAAAATAATGATGCATACCATGCTCTGCGTAAAAGGCTGCAGGATAATTTGCTATTGTTCTTATCACAGAAAACATTCGAGAGCAATCATTCTGATTCTTATGACGCCCTGCGGCTGCTCGTAGTGAGCCGTTTTTTGTTTGAGAATGATGTGGTCAGGATCGCGTTTAAATGCCTTGATAAAGCAGAACGGTTGGCTGAACATCTGGAGCAGTTTAATTTGTTGAACGAGATCTTGTTGTTGAAAATGCAGTATGCCCATCTGCCGGGCGCAGAAGAGCTCGAAGCTTTGACAGTACGTTTCCTGCGTAACCAGTCGGATATGCAACGCGAAGCGAAGCTCAGCATGGCATATGCCTTTTTGAGGCAGGAACTGCAGGAAATACACCTGAAAGGGAAGATCGTTAATTTGAAAGCCCTGATGCTGACGACAATCCGGAAATACAAAATTTCTGCAGAGGATCTGATGACCTATAAGTCCATTTACCAGATTCTTTTCATCGCGAATGAATATGCTGCGATACAACAGAATTATGGATTGATAGAGCGTTATATCCACCGGACGAATCAATTTATACAGGGCCAGACTGATAAAAAACAGTCTTACCTTTTTTATCATATATCCATCCTGTATTTTTTGGCGAACTTTCATCT
>JBQGEO010000376.1:0-2361 GCA_052039655.1 Pararcticibacter sp. | reverse complement strand
TACTTTTTAAAAGGATATTTTATGTATCTGCTGATTCAGCAGTACGGTCCGGCAGTTATTCCTCCTGACAACGTACTGGATCTTGCGGCTGACGGTGATGAGCTGTCTCTGGAAAGGAGCAGTTATGATGATTGTGTTGGGTACATCATTGATAATATGGAAAAGGCAGTCAGTTATTTACCCGCAACCAAGGAAGCTCTTTCCGATATCTATCGTCCTACGTCCGGGGCTGCTCTTGCCGTAATGTCGCGCATTTTGCTGGCGGCTGCCAGTCCAATGTATAATGGCAATCAGTCTTATGCAAATTGGAAGCGATCGGACGGCGTCAATTTCATATCACAAACGAAGGATAATAGCAAGTGGGGGAAAGCAGCCGTAGCTGCGAAAAGAGTAATTGAAACAGGAAGGTACGAATTGTTTACTTACCCGAGGGCAGCGGATACAGAGCCTCTGGCGTCTAATGTTCCCTCAGCAACGTTTCCGAATGGAGCAGGAGGGATAGATCCTTACCGGTCATATAAATACTCGTTTATTGGCGAGGTGCCGGCCACCAGCAACCCGGAAGTGATCTGGTGTACAAGTGTTAATCCCACCAAAGGGGATTCCCCGCTATGGCTTTCCTCAATTGCACAACTGGGGGGGGGAAATGGCCTGAACGTCACGCAGGACCTGGTCGACTCATATAAAATGAAGGACGGAAACTCTATTAATAATTCAAGCAGTGCTTTTCCCTACCCGGGTAGTAACCAGGCCTATCAGCCAATTGGTACAGCTAAGACTTATTCGGATGTACAGATCGTTTCTAATACTGCTAAAATGTATGCCAACAGGGAGGCCCGGTTTTATGCGACAATTGGTTTTAATCATTCTTATTTCAGAGGAACATCATATACGGGGTCAACTTCGGAATACAAGAATGTGGAGGTAACATATTATTCTAATGGTAACGGAGCTCCCACAATTAACTTTCCAAATGATTACAATCATACCGGTTATACTTGTATTAAGTATAATCATCATCTGGATAATATGCGTCAAGAGGGCTCAATTATGGCGAAAACCTTTCCAGTATTCCGGTATGCCGAGATTTTACTTAATTACGCTGAAGCGTTGAATGAATTGGACGGCGCTTATACGGATCCCTCTACCGGAATAACGGTAACAAGAGATCCCGAAGCTATCAAAGGCGCTTTCAACCTGATCAGGTACCGGGCTGGACTTCCAGGATTGTCTGAGGCAGAATTGGCAACAAAGGAATCACTCAGGGATGCTATTAAGCTCGAAAGAAAAGTTGAATTTGCCTGCGAAGGCCGCCGCTATCATGACCTGCGTCGTTGGCTTGATGCCCCGGCAGCATATAACGCTCCTGTTACAGGAATGAATGTGAAGGCTACCAGTAGCCAGAGAGAAAGGTTTTATACCCGAACCAATATAGTCAATGCACTTACTTTAAGGTCATGGTCTTTCAAGATGTACTTTTGGCCTATCCCCAAAAACGCACTTGATAAAAACTCAAGACTGGTACAAAATCCTGGCTGGTAGTAAATATTAACAAGAAAATAGTAAAATATGAAAAAGATCAAGTATATACCGGGTGCGCTGGCCTTGCTTTTACTAATATTGCTAGCGAGCTGCAAGGTTAATAATCCCTTAGACAGCGAACAATATGAAAAACAGGTGTATATTGTTGGAGCGAATCAGTCAAATAATGAAGGGCTGTCAAAAGTCGAGATTCCTTACACTAAATCGGAGTCTGAAGAAGCTGAAACATATATCTCCGTTGGAACTGGTGGGAGTTTGAAAATTAATAAGGATATTGATGTTCGCGTTGATGAGGCTGGAGACGGAGCCATAAACAATTACAACTATCTGCATCTGTTCAATCCGACAGATATTCGTTATCAAAAGCTGGCGCCGTCATTTTACAGGATACCAGAGAATAATGTGAGGATTAAATCAGGAGAGGTATATGGAAGGATGCCTCTCTACATTAAAACAGCTGGTTTGCAGTGTGATTCCCTATACGCAATAACTTTCAAGATAGGTTCAGTATCTGACCCCGGTTACATCAGTATCAGGAAAGCGGATACCGTGCTGATGCTGTCGTTTTCTTTTGTAAATCAGTATTCAGGAGCGTATACCGAAAGCGGTTCTTATTTTAAGGTTCCATCTTCAAGACCGGAAGATACAACAAGCCTGAGCTCTCCGAGAGTTCTGAAAGCAGTTAATTACAACACTGTAAGGTTTATTCATCTGGCTAATTCTGAAGTTGCAGCTAATATAAATCCATACGGGGTCACCGTAAGAGTAGAACCGGATAATACCTTAACGATCTCTCCGTGGGGCTCTTTCTCTCTCATT
>JBQGEO010000375.1:0-7502 GCA_052039655.1 Pararcticibacter sp. | reverse complement strand
AGGTAATTCATCTGAGCCATCGTTTTTGCCTCCCAGGCATCGATGACGGTGTTGAGATCCAGCTTGTTTTCCTGATAGGAAAGCATTGAAATACTCAGGTTCTTATTTAATACAGGAATGATCTTCTTCTCGTAATTACATAATGCTACCTGCATCGACTGCAGCTCGAGTACCATTGACCGGGTCATCCCGGCCATTTCTGTCAGCATGGCTGCCCTCTGGCTGCGCATGGCATCGACTTCAAATTTCATGGATTTCACTTCCGATTTATACATTCCGGACGACCATGGAGCAATCGGGATAGAGAGCATTCCCATGGCCGTAAATTGCGACGGCATCATGGATGAATAGCTTCTCATATGATCAAACTTAAGCCGGAAGTCGGGCTTCGCCTCTTTTCTCATCTGTTCGATATTCAATTGCATCGCGGAGATCGTGCGGTCCATCTGGAGAATATCGCTTCTATTCGCCGAGAGATAAGCCGAGTCAACCGCGGCAGGGGGATTGAAATCAACCCTGTAGCTTGTATCGGGTTCTAAAACAGCGTCAACCGGCCGGTTCATCAGCGCATTAAGTGCAGCCTTCTTTGACCGGATCTCGCCTTCTGTCATCAGGATCATATTTTCGGCTTCGTATTCCCTGCCTTCCGCCTTGAACACCTGGTTGAGCCCGCCTTGGTTGTAGGGATAACGAATGGTGGCAAGCTTTTTCATATTCTGCATGATTGCCTGGTTTTCTTTCTGCAGCCTGATCTTTTTGTAACCTATGAGCAGATCGAAATACAACTGCCTTGATCTTGCACGCAATTCATTAAAAGCCACAGCCCTTTCTGCCTGGGTGATTTTTGACTGAGATGCCAGATATTGGCTTTTGGACCGCGTTTTGGCCGGGTTAGGAATATCCTGTTCTAAGGAAAACATCAAAGCGCCCTTATTTTCATTTCCCATCACCTCACTCCCCGGGTAGGGCGTCATAAATGTTCCCACCCCGACCATAGGAGCCATCCAGGCTTTTGCGCCTGCAATTTTTGCATCCTGGCTTTTACTTCGCAGCTCATAGGATTTCAGGGAAGGGTTGTTTTCATCCACTGCCCGGAGCACCTGATCCAGGCTCATGACCTCCTGGGCACTGACCGCATGTAAAGCCAGCGAGAAGATGGCCACGAGGATTATGTTTTTAATGTTTAACATCGTATACCTCCAGTTTTCCGAACTTTCTCAGTTCATATTCTTTTGTCATTAAAAAAATGAGCGGAGTGACCAGAAGGATATGCGTAGAAGATGTGAGCACTCCTCCTATCATGGGCAACACGATAGGCTGCATAACATCACTGCCTACTCCTGCCGACCATAACACCGGAACCAATCCGAACAAAGCCACACATACTGTCATAATCTTAGGCCGAAGCCTTTTTGCCGCTCCGGCAATTACATATTCTCTTAAATCGTCCTTTGTTATTGTCGCCGCGGAGTTACCTTTTAACTCTACCAGTTGCCTCATTGCATCATTTAAGTAGATGACCATGACGACCCCGGTTTCAACAGCAATACCAAATAAGGCTATGAAGCCGACAGCTACAGCTACAGAAAGATTTACTCCCCAGAAATAAACCAGGTAAGCTCCGCCGATGAGAGCAAACGGAATGGTTACCAGGCTGAGGAATGCTTCCCTAACAGATTTAAAAGCCAGGTAGAGTGCAAGAAAGATAATTAAGAGTACTACCGGAAGAATGTAAATCAGGGTTTGCTGGCCCCGGATCATGTTCTCATACTGCCCGCTCCATTCGATAAAATAGCCGGAAGGCAGTTTAAGTGCATGATTGATCTTATTGATCGCATCCTGCACGGTAGTGCCAAGATCACGGTCCCTGACATTAAACATCACTGCCCCGCGGAGGATTGCATTTTCGGAAGAGATCATGGGAGGCCCGTCGGCAAACCGGATATCGGCGACAGCCGACAAAGGAACAATACCGGCATCGGAAGAGGTAAGAGGAATCCGCTTTAAACGGTCAAGGCTGTTACGATATTCTTCGCCCAGTCTTAACTGGATGCTGAAACGCCGGCGTCCTTCAACTGTGCTGGCAAAGGGAGCCCCGCCGACAGCGGTTTCTACCACTGCATTTATGTCGTTGACAGTAAGTCCATACCGCTCCAGCTGATCCCTTTTGATATCAATTTCAAGATACTTCCCGCCGGTTACCGGTTCTACGTACAGGTCTTTTATCCCTTCCGTATTGGAAAGCAATGACCGGATCTCGTGTGAAACCTGGTCTATTTTCTTAAGGTCCTGCCCATATACTTTGACACCGACATCTGTACGGATACCGGTGGAAAGCATGTTGATCCGGTTAATGATCGGTTGTGTCCACCCATTTACGACTCCGGGGATCTGCAATTTCCTGTCGAGTTCATTGATGATATCTTTTTTGGTGACCCCGGGACGCCACTGAGCTTTTGGTTTCAGCATGATGATGGTCTCGATCATACTGATGGGCGAATTATCAGTTGCTGTATTAGCTCTTCCCGCTTTACCGAGCACCTTATCCACTTCCGGCACAGACCTGATCATCTTATCCTGCACCTGGAGCAAACGCTTGGCTTCTGCATTGGACACATCGGGCAATGTTACCGGCATAAACAGGATCGACTGCTCATCGAGCGGAGGCATAAATTCTCTTCCCATGCTCAGCAGCAGTGGAATGCTTACAACGAGAGCCAGGATGTTGATCCCTAAAGTCGTTCTCCTGTGTTTCATGCATTTACGAATGACGGGCTCATACCATTTCTCCAGTTTGCGGTTGATGGGATTCTCATTCTCGGTTCTGAACCTCCCTTTCATGAAAAAAGAAATGATTACCGGCGCCAATGTGACTACCAGCAGAGCATCAATCAGCAGAATGAAAGTTTTGGTGTAAGCAAGAGGATGAAAAAGTTTGCCTTCCTGCCCTGTTAAAAGGAACACCGGCAGAAAGGATGTAATGATAATAACAGTGGAATAAAATACCCCCCTGGAAACTTGTTTACAGGATCTCTCAATAATTTCGAGCCTTTCCTTTTCGGATAATTTAATGTAGCCGGCGTCTTTTTTTCGCCGGAAAAAGTTTTTCAGTTTACTGAACATACTGACCTCCTTCCTGGTCTGCCTTTAGCTCTGCCTGTCTATGAGCCAGATGTTTATAAGAGTTTTCTGCCATAATGATCCCATTATCGACGATCACTCCAATGGCCAGCGCAATACCTGTCAGCGACATGATATTTGAGGATATATCGAACAGGTTAAGAATAATAAAGCTGGCAGCAATGGTAACCGGGATCTGAATAATGATGCTAACCGCACTTCTCCAATGGAAAAGAAAGATGATCACGATCAGAGAAACGACGATCATTTCTTCTATCAGGGTGTGCTTGATGGAGGAGATTGATTCTTCTATAAGCTCTCCCCTGTCATAGACAATGTTAAACTTCACACCGTCAGGTAAGCCTTTGCTCACCTCTTTCATCTTTTCCTTTACCCTTTGTATCACCTGGTCGGCATTTTCGCCATAGCGGAGGACTACTATTCCCCCGACAGCTTCACCTTCGCCGTTGTAGTCGAAGATACCCAGGCGGCTCTCGCCGGCCATCTGTACAGTAGCAACATCTTTGACCCTAACGGGGATAGAGTTGGCGGTCCTGACAGCGATATTCTCAATCTGTTCCACAGACTGAAGGTACCCGGTAGTTTTGATAATGTATCCGATGTCGCTCATTTCAAATTTCCGGCCTCCGGCTTCGTTATTATTGGCGTTTACAGCAGTCATAATATCCGAAACCTTCAGCTTGTAATAAGAGAGCTTGTTGGGATCAACTGCAATCTGATATTGCTTCTGAAACCCGCCGAAGGAGGCGATCTCACTCACTCCGGGCACATTCTGAAGGGCAAATTTGATATACCAGTCCTGCAAGGCCCGCTGCTCTCCCAGATCCATGCCGGGTGCATCCAGCTTATACCAGAGTACGTGACCGACTCCGGTGCCGTCAGGTCCCATTGAAGGCACCACCCCTGCCGGCAAAACATTTCCGATCGAGTTAAGCCTTTCCAGCACCCTTGACCGGGCCCAGTATATATCTGTATTATCGTCAAAAATGAGATAGATAAAGCTCATTCCGAACATGGAGCTGGCTCTCACGTATTTCACCCGGGGAATACCCTGCAGGTTAGTTACCAGGGGATAGGTCACCTGATCTTCAATAATCTGAGGACTCCTTCCCATCCATTCAGTAAAAACAATAACCTGATTTTCTGAAAGGTCGGGGATTGCGTCAATTTTACTGGTATTGACGGAATAAATGCCGTAAATAAAAATTCCTGTTGCGAACAGTAATACCAGAAACCTGTTGCGTAATGAAAATGCAATCAGCTTCTCAACCATAAAAGTTGTAAATTATAAGTTGTACGTTATAAGTTGTGGGGGGCTATGATGCCCTTAGAGAAGTTGAAGGATGTGCGCGAAAGATTAAGACAATCCGTATGTCCGCGACATCCGGAAAGGGATCAGATCCGGAATTGACGAAGGAGTATCGTGAGAGGCTCCTTAAGGTGTTTGGTGATAAAGGGGGTTATTTTTACAGCAGGCAATTCCTCTGTGCTAAACCAGCTTTTAAGCAATTCAAACGAAAAAAGGAAGGGTTCAACATGCTTTTCAACCGATTGATCTTTTTGCTGTGCTGCCTGCACCTGATTGTGCAGCCTTATATTCTGGTTATTGCAGCATGGAATGCCATTAACAGTTGAATGAGCAGAATGCCTGCCAGAGAGAGACTTTTCTGAATGTTTGCCCATGTTGCAAACTTTGCTGTCTCCTAAAAGCGCAAAATTTTTAATTTTGCCGCAGCATCTGTGCACAGAGACATTCACTCCTGATGCCGACAAGGTGATCAGCAGGGTAAGAATTAAAACAATATATCGTCTGAGTAACTGCATGCCGTACAAAAATAGATAATTTTATGTATACGAAAATATGACCTATAACATTTTTCTCAAACTCACGTAACAATATTAGTGATCAATATCACATTGATTCACATTAAAATCATAAGTTTGACGAGTTTTACGGTATTTTAGCAACAATGAACGATGCAGCTCTTTTAAAAGCGATTATAGAGAATGCGATTGACGGAATTATTACGATCAGCACCAGGGGACTGATCGAATCTATTAATCCATCAGCGTGCAGATTGTTTGGCTATTCTCCTGAAGAAGTTATCGGAAGAAATATTTCTATGTTAATGCCCAGCCCGGACAGGGAGCGGCACGATGGTTATATTGAAAGATATCAGCAAACAGGAGAACGGCGGATCATAGGTATTGGAAGAGAGGTGAGCGGCCTTAGAAAAGATGGCAGCAGATTTCCCTTTCGTTTGGCGGTAAGTGAGGTCAACTATTCTGACAGGATGATATATTGCGGGTTTATCAACGATCTTACCCGCGAAAAAGAGGCAGAAGAACGTATACGGAACCATGCTGCCCAACTGGAGGAACTGGTAGAGGAACGCACTTTATCTCTGAGAAAAACAGTGAGGGCCCTCCAGGAAGCGAAAGAAGAGGTGAGCATCTCCCTTGAAAAGGAGAAGGAACTCAACCAGCTTAAAAGCCGCTTTGTATCGATGGCGTCACATGAGTTCAGGACTCCCCTCAGCTCAGTCCAGCTCTCGGCCTCATTAATTGAAAAATACGCCGCCCAGGAGGATTCAAAGAATATTTCCAAACACGTAAATAAGATCAAGAACGCTGTAGGAAATCTTACTGCTATTCTCAACGATTTCCTGTCACTGGAAAAACTGGAGGCTGGCAGAGTCGAACCTACTTTTACGAGGTTTGATATTGTGAAGTTATCGGAAGAGATTACAGAAGAGATGCAGCTTATAACCAAGCAGAATCAGAATATTATTTACGAGCATACCGGGCTCACAAGCACGGTATTTCTTGATCAGAACCTGCTCAAGAACTGCATTATTAATCTCATAGCCAACGCTATCAAATATTCAGGAGAAAATACATTTATTGAATTTAACACTGAAATAACAAACGACAAATACATCATTACCGTTAAGGATAATGGGATCGGGATCCCTTCTGCAGACCAGAAACATTTATTCCAGGCTTTCTTCAGGGCACATAACACGGGGAGCATTCCGGGTACGGGGCTCGGATTAAATATTGTGAAACGTTACGCAGGCCTTATGAACGGCAAAGTAGACTTTGAAAGTACAATTAACAAGGGCACAAAATTTACTATATCTTTTGTAAAAGATGAAAAAACCAACCATTCTAATAATTGAGGACAACGACGATATCAGAGAAAGCACTACTGAAATCTTAGAGCTTGCAAACTACCAGGTGCTCACTGCCGACAATGGCAAGATGGGGGTAGAGATCGCAACCAAACAACATCCGGATCTGATCTTATGCGATATTATGATGCCTGAACTGGATGGTTACGGAGTTTTATACCTGTTGAATAAGAGTTCTGAAACTGCTGCAATCCCGTTTATTTTCCTCACAGCCAAAGCGGAGAGAATAGATATGAGAAAGGGCATGGAAATGGGAGCCGATGACTATCTCACCAAGCCATTTGACGATGTTGAGTTGCTGAACGCTATAGAAAGCCGTCTGCAAAAAAAGGAAAAGCAGCAGGCCTATTATAGTAAATCGCTTGAAAGTCTTGACAACCTGGTCGGTCACGGCGACGGAATGGCTGAACTACAGAAGCTTATCTCAGACCGGAAAATACGGAATATAAAAAAGAAGCAGGTTATTTATTACGAGGGCGATCAGCCTGCGGGGCTCTATCTCATCCTGAACGGACGGGTGAAAACCTATAAGCTGAGTGAGGATGGCAGAGAATTGCTGACCGCCATTTACGGCCCTGAAGAGTATTTCGGCGTTAATGCGCTTTTAATGACTGACAGTTACCATGAATCAGCTGAGGCAGTGGAAGATACAGCCCTTTGCATGCTTCCTAAAGATACTGTTGAACAGCTTATTAATAACTATCCTGAAGTTGGCAGGGAATTCATTAAGATACTATCCAATAATCTCAAGGAAAAAGAAGACCAGCTGCTGCAGCTTGCATACCATTCTGTGAGAAAGAGAATGGCGCAGGTACTGATCAGGCTTGCCGGTAATGACCCGGACGGAGGTGTTCTGAAGATCTCGCGCGATGACCTGGCAGCAATGGCAGGAATGGCAACAGAGACTGTAAGCAGGACTCTGAGTGACTTCAAAGATGAAGGATTAATTGAAAAGAAGGGAAGTCAGATTGTTATTTTGAATGCAAAGAAGCTTCAAAATATGAAAAATTGATTAAGATCACTTTTTACTCTGACTCTCCTCAACCGGTACGCAACGGCTCATTCTTAAATTTGTATTTATTATCCTATTAAAAATGAGAGCCGTAGCATACAGTATAAGGTCTTTTGAAAAAGAACCACTCGCAAAAGCCAATCATAAGAAGCATG
>JBQGEO010000374.1:0-4559 GCA_052039655.1 Pararcticibacter sp. | reverse complement strand
GAAGAATCCGTTTGCTCCATAGACTCTTAAATGATATATGCCGTTTTCAAAAGATCCAAGTTCCCATTCATAGGGAACCAGGTCGCCAGCTTTCACCGCAAATGACCAGTTATGCATCCTTTCAAAAGATTCATGTTCTTTCAATCTGAAGTTCGCGGGTGAGTAGACATTGAAAGCGGCGCCGGCAGACTTAACCCCAAAAACTTCCTGTCCTGTCCTGAAGTTAATCCTGACCTTTTTCCTGTCTTTATCCAGCCCTGAATCCACATACAGTTCATAAGGGATACTGCACGCATTTCGGGTGCCCTTTTCCTGAACAGGAAACAATGGTGAATCAGAAGGATTCTCTTTTATCTGTTTGATTTCGTTCGGGTCCAGTGCTTTGAAGTTTCCGGGCAAGGCTTTGAACTGAGCATTATAGACGTCCTCTATGACTTTATCACGCTTCAGAAAGCCGGGATTTTTAGCTCCATGTTCCCCAGATTGCCTGAATACGGAGCTGAGGTCTCCGCAAACAGTTCGGCGCCATTCCGTTATATTCGGTTCCTTGACTTCTTTTCCTGTCTTAGCAGAAAGAAAATGTTCCAGGAATTGAATAGATGACGTCAGGTCAAACACCTGTGAATTAACCCATCCTCCCCTGGTCCATGGTGAGGCAATTACAAGCGGAACCCGGTAACCCAATCCAATGGGGCTTTCCCTGTCCCCTTTTACCCATTCAGCCCTTGTGTCAAGGCCGGCAGATGCGGCTCCTGTTTCAGGTCGTCCGGTATGCGGAGGTGTAAAAGGAGGCACGTGATCAAAATATCCGTCGTTTTCATCATAAGTAAGAATGAAAATCGTTTTCTGCCATACTTTGGGGTTCTTCGTCAGGATATCGAGGGTCTCCGAAACATACCATGCGCCATACCAGGGAGATCCAGGATGATCAGAAAAGCTGCAGGGTGCTACCAGCCACGACACGGCAGGAAGCTCATTGTTCTCAACATCCTGACGGAACTGATGAAATATATCTCCTTTAGGAACCTTAACAACCCTTTGCTCTCCCTGGTCTTCATACCGGATAGTGCTCAGCTGGTGATAATCCGGATCTCCTTCATTTGTTACAAATGCTCTTCTATGGATATTTCTCTCAAAATCTGAAAGTTTCTCAAAACCGGCTTTATGATAGATCTTTGAAGCCTGAGAGACCTGTTCCAGTTGAGTTCTCTTCTTTTTCAGATTTTTCAGGGCATCAGTGTCCTGAGGGCTTTTCTTTATGATTTCCTCCAGGTCTTTTATCTCAGATGGCAGCGTTTCGGCTTGTTCCTGCAACCACGCGACGTGAGCGGGATGAAAGCGAACGTTGTATTGTTTGTGGAATTCCAGGTTATTGTCTGTAAAGTTAGCAAGCCAGTTATCCTGGTCATCATCAAAACCAACCGGCAGGCTTAGTTCATTCTGATAGACCTTCCAGGGAATTCCGGCTTCCTCCAGCCTTTCCGGAAAGGTTCTCCACTTTACATCTTTATAGTTGATCTCATGATTCCATACATGGGCTTTTGAGTTTTCGTCATGCGGATTCTCCCTGATTGTGCCGCTCCAAAAGTAGGATCTGTTGGCACTGGTTCCGGTTAGCGATGAACTGAAATGCTGGTCGCATACCGTGAATGCATCCGCAAGGGCGTAGTAGAAAGGAATATCATTACGGTCATAATATCCTAAAGTTAATGGCATATTAAAATAAGCCTGGTTCCCTGCTCTCTTCGCTGTCAGCCAGGTGTCGAAGCGTCCGTTATTACGCGCGTCTACCTGATCATTCCAGGAATGGGGGAGGGAGCCCATCCAGGTAGCCCTTGTGTTCTTTATATCAAGCCTGAAAGGAGCATAGGTTTTACCGTCCTTACCGGTTTGCAGCCACACCGGATTGCGATCAGGCAATTCAATTGCCCTGGGATCATTAAATCCCCTTACTCCCTTTAATGTACCATAACAGTGATCGAACGAGCGATTTTCCTGCATCAGGAAAACGATATGTTCGGCATCAAGATAGGTACTGCCCGGCAAAGCCTCAATTGCCAGAGCTCTTTGTATAGCAGGAGGCAGGACAGACGATAGTCCTGCTGCTCCTGCCAGTAAACTTGCTTTTTTTATAAATTCTCTTCGCGATTCCTTATGGATCATATGTATAAATATAGATATCTGTACTGGGTATTTGATGGCTGCTGTGTACTTTTTAGCCTCCAATATCTTAATAACTCAAATCTACGGGAGGAACATTAAACCTCCATTAAAAATTTGTTTATTCCATTTTCTCTTTGTCCGGTTGCCTCTCTGCCTATAAATCTTTCCTTCGGAATATGTCTCCAGGGGGGATAAAAGTCGGCTGAGCTTCTTAAATAACGCTATGGGTAATTCGCAAGAAACGAAAAGGAATTAAATCCTTGATATTTAGGTAATGACAAGCGTATGGTAATTTAACCCAAAGTTTTTTATTTACTCATCGTGGATTTATATGCACCATCGATCTTTAAACAGAATCTCCGTATCGGTTAGGGGGATAAACTGCTTTGGTGCTGACTAATGAAAAACAAAAAGATCTTTTGGCTTATATTTATTTTTACAGCCATACGCCTGCTGCTGGCATCCGTCCTTGAACTGGGGAAGGATGAAGCTTATTACTATACATTCGCTTTGCATCTGCAGCCTAACTATATAGATCACCCGCCGGCGGTGGCTTTCCTTATAAAGTTGTTTTCTTTTAACTTGTTGTTGCGGGACGAGATTTTCATCAGGCTGGGAGCTGTTGTCTGCGCAGCTGCCGGTACGTTTCTTTGTTTCAGGATCGGAGAGACAATTAAAAATCAGCGGACAGGATTCTTTGCTGCTGTCCTGTATAATACCTCTATTTATACGTCTGTTATAGCCGGTACATTTATTCTTCCCGATAGCCCTTATGTGGTATTCTGGCTGGGGGCTTTACTGGTGATGTGCAAAATGAGCCTCGACATCAGCAACGATGTAAGGATTTCGATCAGGAGGTGGCTGGTTTTCGGGGTATTAAGCGGGGGGTGCATTCTTTGCAAAACTGACGGGGCTTTTCTTTGGTTCGGTATGCTTCTCTTCATCTTTATTTCAAAGTGGAAGTACCTTTTTCATCCGGGCATTTATCTTGGGTTCTTTGTTTCTATGGTGATTATCAGCCCCGTCATAGCATGGAATATTAATAATAATTTTGTCAGTTGGAACTATTATAGCAGCCTCTTCAGTCCCGATGTAAGTGTTAATAGCTTCATCAGAACTTTTTTAGGACAGCTCATATACAACAATCCGGTTAACTCGTTTATCATTGTTACTGCCCTGATTGCGTGCTTAAGGAAGAAAATCGCCTCAGATTTAACGATTCTTCTTCTTCTTTGTACAGGACTTCCTGTTATATTATTAACTACGGGGATGTCGTTTATCGTCAATGTTCTGCCTCATTGGAGCGGCCCCGGGTTTCTGGCTCTTTCTTTCCTTGGGGCAACATGGCTCGACGAGAAAGTTCCGGCATCGGATATCTACATTCCGGCACTTTTAAAATATGCGTTCGCTGTAATTTTTGTGGTGATCACTACTGGGTCCCTTGCCGTCCGGTTTTTTCCGGGTACAGCCGGAGAAGCATCCGCGCCTGATTTCGGGAAAGATGATCTGACGCTGAATATGTGGGGATGGCGCAAATTCAATCACCTGTTTGGTGCTTACAGAGAGCGGGAAAGGCTGAAAGGACATGTTCTTCCAAACACCCTGGTTAGCAATAAATGGGCTTCTGCCGCTCAGATGGAGTACTATGTTGCGCATCCTCTCCGGATGAAGCTTACCGGAGTAGGAAGAGTAAGAGACCTGCAGCATTTTGTCTGGCTCAACCAATACCGGCCGGATTTAAAAAAAGGAATTAATGCTCTTACAATAGTGCCCTCGGATTATACAAAAGCCTTTATGAATGGCTATGAAGGGTATTTTAGAAACGTACGGCTTCTCAATACATTCAGTGTGGAAAGAAATGGCGAACCAGCAAGATATTTTTGTCTTTATCTGCTGGAAGAATATTTGCACAACGACGAAGCTCACAATAAAACTCCTTTGGCTGAAAACATAGCCTGTAGCCGACCATAGATCTTGTACCGCAAAATGAATATAAAAGTCACCGAAACTAAACTTTTCCGAAATACTAGAATATTAACTTGACTTGTGAAATCTTAGCGGAACAAAATGATAACCAGCACCAAAGAGCAAAGTTTCAAAGTCATCTACCAGGAAACCTTTGAAAAATTAAGAAGAACCTTAAGGTCCTTAAACAACAGCGAACTCGTCCACGACGCTCTTCAGGAAGCCTATCTGAAACTTTGGATAAAGTGGGACGAACTCGAAGACCCGAAGAACTGTTTGCCCTTTCTTTATTTTTATGCCAGAACCTACGCTTTAAAGAGGCTTGCCCGGGATATCAGGAGGGAGTTGCTTCAAAGTGATCTTTTTCCGGACGGGAACATTGCACATGCGGGACTGGAGCTGGAGTTTAAAGAATTTCATACTCAGATGGA
>JBQGEO010000373.1:0-4206 GCA_052039655.1 Pararcticibacter sp. | reverse complement strand
AAGCTCAGATCAATCCTCATTTTTTCTTCAATACCCTGAACAACATTTATGCGTTGACTCATATAGATGTTGAGAGTTCGCGAAATGCACTTCATAAGCTTTCGAGGATGATGCGTTATGTCTTATATGAAACTCAGGCTCCCATGACATTTCTCTCAAAAGAGATTTCATTTGTAGTGGATTATATCGGGCTGATGAAGCTGAGGCTTACGGATAAGGTGGACCTTAAGTTTGATCCGCCGGAGATCGTGCATGATCTTGAAATTGCCCCGATGCTGCTCTTGCCTTTTGTTGAAAATGCATTTAAGCACGGGATCAGCTCATTGGAACCGGGTTATATCAGCATCAGTATCCGGGCAGATGATAAATCGCTGGAACTGGATATCAGAAACAGTATTTATTCTCAGAACAGGACAATACTGGAAGAAGGCAGCGGAATTGGAATGAGCAATACCCGCCGCAGGCTGGATCTATTGTACCCGGAACGATATAAACTGGAGATAGCAGAAGACCGGGAGGCTGGTGAATTCAGGGTATCTCTTAAAATTTTTCTGTTATGATATTAAAATGTATAGCGGTTGACGATGAGCCCCTGGCTCTTGGCCTGATTGGAGGCTTTATTGAGCAAACACCGTTTTTGCAGTTGCTTGGGAAATATAGCAGTGGGATTGCGGCTATGAAGGAATTGCCGGAACTAAAGCCTGATGTGATCTTCCTGGATATCCAGATGCCCGACCTCAGTGGAATGGAACTTGCCCGCTGGTTAAGCCAAAGTCCGAATTTAGCTCCTGCGGTAATTTTTACTACTGCCTTTAATCATTTTGCTCTTGAAGGCTACAAAGTCAATGCGCTCGATTATCTGCTTAAACCGTTCAGCTACGAGGAGTTTTTACGGGCTGCAAATAAGGCGCTCAACTGGCGCGAGATGCTGGGTTCCGGTGAGGCCGAAAAGACGAAAGATGATACCGGTGAATTTCTGTTTCTGAAGTCGGAATATCAGCTCGTAAAGGTAATGTTCAGGGATATTCTTTATGTAGAGGGGTTAAAGGATTATGCGAAAGTGCATTTTAGTACTGGCGAAAAGTCACTGCTTTCCCTGATTACTTTAAAATTGCTGGAACAGAGGTTGCCTGCGAGGCAATTTATGCGGGTACACCGGTCTTTCATCATCTCGCTGGACAAGATCAAATCGGTAACCCGCAACACTATCCAGATTGGTGATATCCATATCGCGGTGGGAGAACAATATAAGGACAGTTTTAACCGGTTCCTGAGCCGTTGGATGTAACTAATAAAAATCTGTTATTTCCCGCATTTGCATCATCTCTTCCTGAAGCCTGTTCAGATTTTCTTTAGTTCCGGAGATCAGTACAACCACACTGAGTTTATTATCTTTCTTGGAAACCTGGACGATCTTGCATTTCAGCCTGTTAGTTTTGATCTTTTCTTGCAAAATGTCCAGATAAGAACAGTCGGCGTCACTGAAGTCTATATTGATGGTCTTGTTCTTCTGAAGCTTCTCGATCAGCGTTTCAATTTTGGTGACCAGCGAAAGCACGATAAAAGTGATGACGGTAAAGACCAGGGCCATTCCGTAGTAGCCGATCCCTACCGTCATCCCGATAGCAGCGGTTGTCCATATCACGGCTGCTGTCGTGAGCCCGAGAACGGAAAGTTTGTCTTTAAAGATCACTCCCGCTCCTATAAATCCAATTCCTGTAATAATGTTGGCAGAAACCCTGTCGTCGCTTCCCACGCCGAAGCGCGAGACAATCGTGAAAAGTGTGGAGCCTAAGCAGATCAGGACGATAGTCCTGAAGCCGGTTGATTTATTCTTAAATTCACGCTCAAACCCGATGATCCCTCCGCAAATCACCGAAACAGCAACACTGACCAGATCTTCATACGCAACGCTGAAATCCATAGTAATTTATCAATTGTAAGATGCTTAATCCGAACGGATATCATACTAAAAGGTTTGAAACAATATAAAGTTGAGAGGGTTGTAAACTATAAGAGTAAAAATCAACCATATGAAAACGCCATTGAAAGATAAGGAAACTAAAGAATCACCATTGACTGAAAAGCCCCTTTCTGAAAAGGATGAAGTAAAAGCTGCGGAGCAACGGACGATGAAGGCACAGGACCAGTCGTCAGTAAAAGGGGAGTTG
Organism: Pararcticibacter sp.; assembly: GCA_052039655.1. Classification (GTDB taxonomy): domain Bacteria; phylum Bacteroidota; class Bacteroidia; order Sphingobacteriales; family Sphingobacteriaceae; genus Arcticibacter. The sequence goes on along the minus strand of JBQGEO010000373.1, from coordinate 2,035 downwards.
AAAAACAGAACTGACGATAAAAAAGATCAGGCAAAGCCAGGTTAGAGAAAGAACCGTCTGTCAGTTTAAGCCTGGGTACGGAGGATGACCCGCAAACTGTAACTGTTGAAGAAGCTTATCTCAACAGTGATCCTGATTTTGCTGTTGACAGTAAGAGCTATCCGCAGATAGATGGCGAAACGGAGGTTCAGGTACGTATTAAGTACAAGAGCTGACGTTTTGTAAATAAAAGCAATTTATCTAAGTTTGGCGGCTTATCAGGTATAGCCAATGGATTCTTATTTTGAACTGAGGAAGAACGGGAGTTCTGTTACCACAGAAATTATTGCCGGGATATCATCCTTTTTAGCAACCTCCTACATTATTGTTGTGAATCCTTCTGTTCTGAGCCAGACAGGAATGCCCTTTACCGGCGTGCTAACGGCTACTGTCATTGTTTCCTTCTTCAGCAGCCTGATGATGGGTTTTTACGCCAAAAATCCCATCCTGGTGGCGCCCGGAATGGGACTTAATGCCTTTTTTACTTTTTCGGTAGTCCTGGGCCTCAAGGTATCCTGGCAGGTGGCGCTGGGAGCTGTTTTCTGGTCGGGCATTGTCTTTTTTCTGCTTTCGGTCTTCAACATCCGTACACATATTGTAAAAGCAATTCCCAGGCCGGTCAGATATGCCGTATCGGCCGGAATAGGCCTTTTCATCACTATGATAGGCCTTTCAAATGCGAAGTTCATCGTATCTGACCCTGCTACGCTGGTTTCGATGGGGAAGCTGACACCTGCTTTGCTTACTTTCGTTGCAGGACTGCTGGTAACGGCTATACTGGTTATCCGGAATGTAAAAGGTGGTATTTTAATCGGTATTCTTTTTACAACGCTCGCTGCTTATCCCCTGGGACGGTGGTGGGGATTTGAAGCTGCGCCGCTCATTTCATGGAAGGGGCTGGTTTCTGCGCCAGACTTCAGCCTTCTGTTTCAGCTTGATTTGATCAATTCACTCACCTGGGCGGTAGTGCCTGTGATATTTGCGTTTGTATTTACCGATATGTTTGACAGCTTGTCGACCTTTGTTGGAATTGCAGAGGCGGCTAATCTCCTGGATGAGCAGGGCGAACCCAGGAATATTAAGAAATCTCTTCTGACGGATGCAGTATCTACCACCCTCGCGGGACTTGTAGGGTCGAGCCCGGGAACTGCTTACATTGAGTCGGCGGTTGGGGTTGAGGCAGGAGGTCGCACGGGGCTGACTGCTGTAGTCGCCGGCTTTTTATTCCTGCCCTTTCTTTTTCTTGCACCTTTGCTGTCGGTGGTTCCCGCTATTGCGACTGCACCGGCTCTTGTGCTGGTTGGTGTTTTCATGATCCGGCCGGTTGTAAAAATAAACTGGATGAAACTGGATGATGCCATTCCGTGCTTCATCGCCATGGCGCTCATTCCATTTACCTATTCAATTACGCACGGTATTACCTGGGGGTTTTTGAGCTGGACAGTCATCAAGATCGCTTCGGGAAAGAAAAATGAAATAAGTCCGGCACTCCTGATCATAGATGTCTTCATCATTCTTTCCATGCTGATAGGATAGCCTGTCGCCAACCATGCTTACAACTCTCAGTGTATTTTTTGCGGTGCCTGATGCAATTTCCATTTGCCGCTCTCAAATACAAACCCGGCTTCGTGCTTTTTCTCCTTTTTGAGATCATCCATACAGGCCGAAGAGAAAGGGGTGATGTTTTTGAATATGGTGGTGTATTCAACAGTTGCTTCTTTCTTATTCTCACTGAGCCGGATATCTGCTATGGAAGAAATATCTTCTTCCGCCACTTTTACTCTTTGCACCCCGCGGCTTTTCTCCTCAGCGGTCGCAGGGATAAGATACGGAGCAGCCTTGTCATTCAGAATAATCTGCTGCTGACCCATATCGCCAAGAGAAACGGCTTCTTTTACCGTGATGAATTCAGCTTTTTCTAAGTCCGTATTTATCAGCCTGGCAGCCTGGTTTGGGTCGGTGGTGATAATTTCTACGTCCAGTGTCCGCGGATATA
>JBQGEO010000372.1:0-2393 GCA_052039655.1 Pararcticibacter sp. | reverse complement strand
TCTTTTTACCGGCAACTCTGAGTACATTTTCGCGATGCCACTTGAGATAAATTTTTGACTGCTCAGTAAATGGGGGAATTTTTGCAGGGAGCTTTAGCTGTTCAATTACCTCATTGTTCAATTCCTTGCTAAATAAGAGCCGGCCGTCGTCTTCGAATGACATCCAACCCTGGTCGAAAAGCACATCAATATGTGCTGCCAGCATGAGTCCGTTATAAGGATCGAGACGCTCTTTTCCGGTACTACACGCTGACCAGGGTTTTATGTGGCTGGCCCTTAACATGGGCAGAAACGCTATCCCGGTAATCGGGCATACAGGGTAAAGTATTAAACACGCCTTCCTGAAATCTCCCTGACCCAGGCGGGCTGCAACCAACCGCTCTCGTGTGGTTTCGTCGAGATTCTTATCCTTCTGGATATGTTCTATATCCTGCTGTGCTTGCTCAAAGGTATTCGCTGTGATTAACGACAAAACATGTTGTTCTGCAATGTGCTCTGTTAGTGCATTCATTCGCTCCATAACGCGTTGTGAAGCGGCAGGCAATTTTTTTGGCGTGCCATCACTATTACGCCAGCCTCTGCGTGGGTTTGGCATCCATGAATCAAAGCGATCTCGGCAGTTTTTAAGACTGTTGTAAAACTCTTCTGAAGATTTTCCCGCCCCAAACCGCGGATAGAAAAGAGCGTATGCTTCGTTCCATTGATCAACACCAAATAGTGGCGGTGGGTTGTCCAGACCATACTTCGACATATACCAGGCAACCTCCAGAAGCTGCTCTGCTGGCGTGCTCATATTCTCTCCAATAAATCGCTGACATCATACGCTATCGTTACACGAAGCTATTTATGATGGAAATGATAACAGTGTAAATATCATTAGTATCGATAAGAGAAGTTATATGTAGGGATGATGAATGGAATAAAGATGTTCGGCTCAGAGCTCACCAAGATTGGGCGAGCCCTGTAACCATGCTATTGATAAGATCTCACGCCTTCATTGCTTTGGAGGGGAAGGTTACGAACGCCGGTTTTCGATACTTCAATGGCGGCAACGACACTTCTGACAGGTTTATTTTGCTGGCTGGATTTGAGGACATAACGGACAACATACTGGCCATTCTCAACAAAAGTATAAAGTGCCGGGGGCACACATAGCTGACCATTTTGTACTTTCAAGGCTGGTTTATCACCACGCCACATTTTTTCTGCTGGCTGATCGCGTGGACCAATCGTCACTATGGTAGGTTGATACCCCTCCGCATCAGGGACCAGAAAACAAATATTATTTCCTGTTTTTTTTACTGTTGTTATTTCATCGGGTTGCAGCCTATCCCCTTGCCCGGGGCAGCCTGCCAATATAAACGCACAAGGGAACAGGAGTATAAAAAAGATCCTTTTTTTCATCATTAGCACCATGGGAAATTTTGCAGGGTTTTTTGATATTGAGGACGGATGATATTTTCTGAAATATTACCATCAAGTGTGACATCGCCACGTTCTCTGAGCGTACACCATGCGATATAACCGTAGGTATGTAGAATGTACCAGTCGGTAATAATTTGCGCTTGTTGTTCCATTGGGTACCGTCTTAAAGGACGGTCATCAAGCGTATAGTGATAACTATACCAGCTTGCTTACTAATCCATTCAACCGTACGTTCATGCCTCTGCCTCGTTGCCATACATGACACATTTCATGGATAAAGATGTGCCAATGAGGAAGGTCAGATACTGAAAAGTCATTTGTGTACCATGCCCGGAAATAGAGTTCTCCATTCGGCGCCATCCCCGCATTTTCAGGCTGAAGGCCGAATGGAAAATAGCTGTCATGGTGTACCCAGACTTTGTGATATTCGATTGAATCGCCGAAGACAGCTCTGGCCATTCTTACTTCACCAGACGTCAGTAAGCGTAGCTTCCCTTCTTTTTCCATTAAATATATCCCTGTATTCAAGTCATAGGATTCGCGTTCCAGCAATCCATCGCATTAAATCATTCTCCACTTTTCAATATGGGCGAAATTATTCAAAAAGCAGAATAACCGATATTGATAAGCGCCGGTAAATGCTTGCTGCATATCTAAATTTATGAAATGAGATTTTTCTTAATTGAGTTTTTTACCAAACCACAAAAAAGCCAGGTTTCCCTGGCTTTCTGTTATTGAATTACCGGAAAACTCAGTTAAACCGGCGAGCGATATCCGCAACGCGTTGGCCGAATTTCACTGCGGTATCCAGATCGCCGGAGGCGATCTGGTCTGCGCCTGCATCGGACGGAGACTGCACCAGCAGGCCAACGGAGCCGCCGAGGTTGTTGATGTCCTGGCGCGTCGCGGCCAGTGTATTCGCGGGCAGTAAGCCCAGGCTTACCCAGATGCCGCCATGCTGTGAGGCC
>JBQGEO010000371.1:0-3405 GCA_052039655.1 Pararcticibacter sp. | reverse complement strand
CTGATAACGGTAAAATAATCACTGTAAACAGCTCTGCTGCGGTTACCATTTATGTACCGAGTCTGGCAACCGGTTTTAACTGTATGATTATTCAAACAGGCAACGGAGTGGTTTCTATACTGCCAAGTCCATCTTCGGGCGTAGTGATCAGCAATCGTTTAAATTTAACTAAGACTGCGGGAGTAAATGCAGTAGCAACCATCATTGCTACTTCAGCCACCACTTTCATTACGTCAGGAGACATGCAGTAGCATACGGCTTATAAAAGAAAAACAATAAACAAGCATCTAAAATGATCAGGATAAAAATCATGAAAAAACAGTTTTTTTTAATAGCAGCATTGATATGTTTCCTAAGCGGATACTTAAATGCCCAGATTCAATCTCAACCACCATATCAATTCAATTATCAGGGAGTACTAAGAAACCCCGATGGAAGTGTAGTGGCCAATAAAATGATAAGATTAAGGCTATCCGTACTGGACGGCTCGGCAACAGGCACCTCCGAATATACAGAAGAACGGCAGGTAACCACAACACCACTTGGTCTGTATGTAGTAGCCATAGGCGGCCAGGGAGCAATCTCGACCCAGGGAAGCATTGCAGCTGTAAATTGGGCAGCGGGTCTTAAATTTCTGAAAGTGGAAGTGGATCTGGATGGCGGTACAAGCTTCGTCACTGCAGGAACTTCTCAGCTTTTGAGCGTACCCTACTCACTTTATTCTGTGAAGGCTGGAACAGCTGCTCCTGTCGGAACTGCTTCCGGTGATCTCTCCGGCTCTTATCCGAACCCGCAGGTTGCTAAGATCAGGGGTATTGATGTAAGCAGTGCTGCTCCGTCAGACGGGGAATTCCTGAGATACGATGGTAACGCATGGACTCCTGTAAAACTTACGCTCGGAGATCTGAAAGGGAAAGATGTAACGACATCAAATCCTGATATCATTCAGTTTACAAATGCAACAGGAGCGGTCCTTACAGATCTCGCGATCAATGTAAAACCCGGAAATGCTGGCAGCGTACTTGTTACAGACAATGACAACAAGGTAACCTGGCAAAAAGCAACAGATGCTCATCTGGTAACCGGCACACTTTCCAATATTACGCTGGACAAGTTGACAGACAACAGCTCTGATATTGCAGCTAATACTTCTGCACTGGCTAAAATCACCGTACCTGGTGCTAAACCTGGTGACCCGGTCTTCATTACAGTGCTTGAAGACTCCGGAGATTTTTCTGTCGCTGCCTCCTGGGTAAGTGCTTTGAATGAGGTAAGTATACGGTTTGCAAACTATCAGCCTGTGCCGGTATCAATCAGTGGCAAAAAATACAAAGTATTGCTGATTCAATAATTCAACAGATTATACAACAACCTGGATAAACAGGAGAGCTTTATTCTCCTGCCGGTACAGGGACAAAAAAACACCGGTACTCTCAGCAAAGAGCGGTACCGCCAAGGACATCCGACATGAAGAAAATACTACTTTGTGCTCCTTTGCTAATCTTAGCAGGATCAGTTTGGGCCCAGAATAACACAGATGGGAACCTCCTGACAACAGCAGGCGGAAGCACAAGAATTGGTACATATTTAACAGATTGGTCAGTGGGAGGAACGGCTTCTTCTGATTCGTTTCAGCTTCCTTCCGGCCATTATCTGACTCAGGGCTTTTTGCAGCCGGCCTCGTCGCTGATCCAGCTGATGCTGACATTTGACAGCCTTCCGGGTAAAACTTATGGGGACGTGAATTTTGAACTTCACGGAATTGCAAGTGATGGAACTGATCTTGTCTATACAAGTGAAGACGAGAGCATCGCAAAGATCGTCAACGGTAATACCGTTGTTATTGTCGGTGCCGGAACAACATCCATCACTGCAACAATCAAAAACACCAACATCTCGAAGAAACAAATACTAGCGGTTGATAAAGCAACGCAGACAATCACCTTCGAAGTAATTGACGTATTGATGAAAAATGGCTCACCCGTAACGCTAAAAGCCACGTCAACAAGCGGTCTTTCCGTGCAGTTTACGAATAAGAATCCGTTTGTTGTAAAATTAAACGGCACTGAATTAACTCCGGTAGATATCGGAACAGCTACGATGGAAGCTTCGCAGCCGGGCGACAAGAATTACTATCCGGCGTTGGTTTCGCAAACCGTAAGAGTGATAGACCCTTCAGGGGCCCAGCTTTCAGTGCCACTGGTTGTTACACCGAACGGGGATGGAATTAATGATCAGTTCGTGATTAAAGGCATAGAGAATTTTCCTGACAACCACCTGGTGATTGTGAACCGAAACGGTACAAAGGTCTATGAAGCAACGAACTATAACAACAGTGAACTGATATTTTCAGGAGCAGGTGATGCCCGCTATGAGTTTAAAGGCAAACCTGCACCCTCCCAGTCTTTTCTTCCGCAAGGCACCTATTATTACGTGATAGATTACAAAGATGGTGCAAATAGAAAGAGGCATACCGGGTATTTCGTTTTAAAGTTCTAAGTCATTTATAAAGGCTGAGAAAATCAATTTTCCCTGTCTGGGCTGATTCTGAAGGATTATATCTTTTTATCAGCCGGACAGGGATTTTTTATTAAATGAATATCTGCATAGCAACTTAGGGTGTAGCATTATCACTATTCAGCTATTCACCACGAACTATGTAAGTAGTGTCTTTAGCTCTAAAATGACACAATTTATACAGATTGTAAAAAATTAAATTGTGTACAATATTTATCTTTGCCCAATGGTAAAGATAACTGGCAAAGAACTGGAGAATCAATTGCTGGGCCTGGACAACCAGGTCTGTTTTTCTGTTTATGCTCTTTCAAGGCAAATTACTCAGCATTACAGGCCAATTCTGGATGAGCTGGATATTACCTATCCGCAATATCTCACTTTGCTGGTTTTATGGGAACAGGAAAGACAAAGTGTCAATCAGCTTGGAGAGAAACTACATCTTGATTCGGGCACGCTCACTCCCATGCTGAAAAGACTGGAACAAAAGGGCTTGATTAAAAGGGAGAGAAGTGTGAGTGATGAAAGAGTTGTTCAAATCTCCCTATCTGAAAAAGGCAGCCAGCTACGTTACCTCGCATGCGCTATCCCACAGAAACTTCTTGCTTCTCTGAATATCACTCAGGAGGAACTATCTCAATTACACCTTATAGTAAAGAAAATCCTGGGCCAGGCACGGCAATCATAACAAAGGAATTTATTATTAACATATATGAAAAAGTTGTATTCAGCAGTCGCAACTGCAAATGGGGGCCGCAACGGCCATGTTAAATCTGATAACGGAGTTTTAGACCTTCAAGTGAGGGCACCCAGAGCATTGGGGGGAGCCAATGATGACTATACTAACCCCGAGCAATTGTTTGCAGCTGGCTATTCGGCCTGCTTTGACAG
>JBQGEO010000370.1:0-4380 GCA_052039655.1 Pararcticibacter sp. | reverse complement strand
AGTGCAGAAGTCACCGGTCTCGTCTGATCAAGTTTTTTCACTATCGAAACAAGCTCGCGGGTAATACTGATCCCGGTGCTGTCAAACTGTTCCCGGATCTCATTCCCCACGCTCCACATAAAGATCGAAGGGTGATTTCTGTCGCGTTTAATATGGTCTTCGAGGTCTTTCTTATGCCATTCAGGAAAATCAAGATGATAGTCTTTAGAATTCTTCTTTTTCTTCCACATGTCGAAAGTCTCATCCATAACGATAAAACCCATGCGGTCGCAAAGGTCAAGCAACTCAGGAGCAGGAGGATTATGGGCAGTCCGTATGCCGTTACAACCCATTTCCTTCAGCAGTTCAAGCTGACGCTCCATAGCTCTTACGTTCACGGCAGCGCCCAGAGCTCCCAGATCATGATGATTACAAACGCCAAGGATCTTCAGTGGCTTGCCATTCAAACTGAACCCGTTTTTTTCATCAAATGAAAAATAACGGATACCAAAAGGGGTGATATAGCGGTCTGTCAATTTCTTTCCATCATAAACCTCTGTGACAGCCTGGTACAGATATGGACGGTCCACAGACCATAATACAGGGTTATTCACCTGAATTTCCTGGTTAAGAACTGCCGAGCTACCGGTAATATCCTGAGAAAAGACATTCTTCCCGGCTTCCTTCCCCTTCTCATCCAGTACAAAGGTTTTGAGCGTAACTTTGGCGGCGCTGCCTGTGTTCTTAAGCGAGGTTTCAACTATCACTTTTGCCGATGAGGTACTTACCTCGGGAGTCGTCACATATGTGCCCCATAGGCCAACATGAAGTTGTTCTGTCGTTTCCAGCCAGACATTTCTGTAGATCCCGGATCCGGAATACCATCTTGAATTGGGCTGCGCCGAATTATCAACCCTTACTGCAATTACATTCCATTTTCCAATATTAAGATATGGCGTCAGATCGTAGCTGAATGAAATATAGCCGTTAGGTCTCTTCCCCAGCAATTTACCATTGATCCAAACCTCGCTGTTCTGATATACCCCATCGAAAACGACAGAGACATTCTTTCCTTTAGAGGATGAGGGAACAATAAAACTCTTCCGGTACCAGGCTATTCCCGTAGGCAGCGCACCGCCCTCGGGCTTGGCAGGATTAAAATTACTGAAATCTCCCTCAATGCTCCAGTCATGCGGCAAGGTCAGTGCTCTCCACCAGGCATCTTTGTAGTCTGTTTTTGACGCCTCCCTGTTATCTCCCGCAAAAAACTTCCACCCTTTATTGAACGACTCCCTTGAGTGCCCGTCTCTCTGACCGTAAGCCATGACAGGCAGAATCAGAAAACACAGAAAAAAATATTTTAAATTAAGCATGATTTTTTAGTGCTATCAGCTGTCAGCAGTCGGCTATCAGCTGTTTAAAAGAAATTAGTTGTTGTTTGTTGGCTATTGGCTGTTAGCTATTGGCAATTAGCTTTTAGTCCTTTATTACATTGATATTGCTTTGCTTTGCTTCCAGCCTTACTTATCACTTATAACTTACCACTCATAACCCATAATTCATAACTCATAACTCCCTCCACCTACTTAAACCGTACAGTGCTCTTGCCAAGATCTTTTGAGGTCGCTACTGCGATGCCGCGCTGATCTTTCTTGTTCACTGCGCAATAGAAGTGGTACACGACACCTTTGTGCTTTACTACGAATGACTTATGAGCGTAGAGACTGTCATAGGATTCGGATGGCTCTATGAGGTTGTCTCCCGTCCAGTCGGTCCAGTTGACCAGGTCATAAGAACAGGCAAATCGGTTAAATGCACCTTTACGGTCCTGCCAGAACGCCCCGAAATAGAACATGACCCACAAATCATCCATCTTCTGTAAAACAGCGTCGCCAGTTATACCAACGGGATGATGCATGACAGGTTCTGCATTGAATCGCTTCCAGTTAACCATGTCGTCGGAAACGGCCATTCCGATACGTTCAAACCATCTTGTTTTAATATTATTCTTTGCGGAATCACCATTGGCGTTATAGTACATCACAAAAGGATGTCCTGTTAGTTTCTTTTCATCCAGGATCACACTACTCTTAAAGAGTTTCCTGTTTTCCCACCATCTTACGTCCGGATCTTTGGAAGTAAAGAACGGCTTTTCGAAACGTTTCCATTCATGAACTTTTGCCACGTCGCCGGTTGTATAAGCCATACTGATGCCGAGGTCGCCGGCTTCATAACCGGTAGCTGAGCCCCCGAAATAAGACATCCAGTATTTGCCTTTATATTTTTTTACGTTGTAACTGCCCCCCCACTTCGTATCCTGTAAGGCTATGTATCCGGCACGCTGGCTTCCATCCCATTCGGTGCTGTCACCAAATGACAACAAACGACCCTGCTGTTCCCAGTGCAGCAGGTCCTTGCTTTTTGCCAACCAGGTTTCGTAACCGCGACCGTTAAAGATCACATAGGTCATATACCAGTCCTTGCCTTTTCTGAACACACTCGGACAGTCCATCTTCTGCGAATCATCAGCCGGAACCATGACCAGTCCATATTTATGAGGCGTTTTCACCTCCTCATATACCCCACGCATCTTCTCATCGGAAACCTTCTGTCCCTGACCTTTTGACGAAAGCCCGATTGCAAAGAGCAGAACTGCGGTTAAAGCGTTTTTAAATATCATATATCTGTGTGTGTGTTAAAAAGTATTAATTGTTTTTCACTGTAAAACGGTATACCCCCGAACCAATTTCGAGAGCAGTTTTTCCGTTCCTTGTTTCTTTTACCACTATTCCGTTGTCTGTTGAAAGAGCTTTCCCACCTTCGGAGATCTCTGAGATCTTCCCGGCAGGAAGCCATACGGTAGCCTTAGTATTTCCCGGAACCTTAGCAGTCAGCTCAAACTGGCTTTGAGTCTTCTTCCATTGACTGGATATCAGGCCATAAGGCGACTGATAGTCAGCGTTTGCAGAAGTAATATTTCCTACGGTCTCAGGATGTATCGTTATCTTGTTAAAGCCCACAGAGTTTTCACCCGGCCTGATCCCAGCCACACTGCTGTAAAACCACTCCAGAATATGCCCCAGCATAAAGTGGTTATTGGAAACTGCGGGAGAAGCAACCCATGATTCGGTAAGTGCGGTAGCCCCCTTTGCAAGCTGATACCCGTATCCCGGCACTTCCGTATTACTGTTCATGTCGTAGATCACATCTGATCTTCCCGCATCAGCAAGCACCTGAAGCAAATAACGGAAACCAATATCCCCGGATGTGAGACTGTTGTTCCTCTCCCTGATATCTTTTACAATATTGTTGATCACAGCTTCCTTATACTGAGGCTCCACGAGCCCCATGTACACCGGCATAGCATTGGAGGTCTGGCTCCCGGAACCATACTGCATTTTCTCTTTGTCGAAGAATTTACTGTTGAATGCCCGTTTCACTTCTTCGGCAAGTGAAGCATATTTATCCGCATCCGTCCTTTTGCCAAGTAGCAAAGCTGCTTTCTGAAGGATTTGCAGATCATAGTAGTAATAGGCAGTAGCCGTTAAGCCCATCGGTGTCATCTGGCAAAAGCCGGAACGCTCCGGCCCGATATCATACCAGTCACTCAACCCGTAAGAAATAATGTGGCCGCTTGCCTTACGGCTCAGATAATCCAGATAGCGTTGCATCATTGGATAGGAGCTTTCTACAGCATCCTTGTCGCCATACCATTCATAGAGGTACCAGGGCAGGATAATGGCATTGCTTCCCCATTCCGGAGAATCGCGGAATACGCCTTCCATGAAATCCATCACCGTGTATTCAGGCACTGTAGCCGGAATCAAACCATCAGGTGTTTGTGCTGTCCTTAAATCATCCAGTACCTTCCTGCACAGGTTAGCAATATTGTAATTATAGCGGATTGAATTCCCCACAAGGTGGACCTGCTCCTGCCAGCCAAGGCGTTCACGGTGAGGACAATCTGTAAAAACACTCACCATATTACTGCGGATGGCCCAGTCGATCAGCTTACTTGTCCGGTTCAACAGGTCATTAGAAGAAGCAAACTCACCAGCTTTTTCCGCTGCGTTACGGGTATGCAGGCCTCTGACAGATCTGAGCACCGGCTTATTTGTGACATTTGTCATCCCCGGGGGTACCGCACCCTCAACCTGTAAATACCGGTAGCCGTAATAGGTAAAGCGTGGACTCCATGTTTCCACCCCTTCACCTTTTAATACATAATCATAATATACAGGCTTACCTGTGGATTTTTGATTAGCCGTACCATCGTCATTGATCAGTTCAGCCGGGGTAATTCTGACAGTGTCTCCTTTCTTCCCCTGCACGGTAATCTCCGGAATTCCCGAAGCATTTTGCCCCAGATCGAAAACAAAAGAAAGATCCGCTATCCGGGTG
>JBQGEO010000369.1:0-15506 GCA_052039655.1 Pararcticibacter sp. | reverse complement strand
GCTGATCAACCAGGATACCTCCACACATATAATGACAGGCAGGAGTGACCGGAATCATATCCTTTGTCATATCTATTCCGATACTAAGGCATTTTGCATAAATATTAGGGAAATGATTCAGTATCTCCTCTTTATTCCTGTGCCTTATATCCAGATATACAAAATCATCACCACTTTTTTTCATCTCCGAGTCTATAGCTCTGGCGACAATATCCCGGGGCGCAAGGGATCCCCGTTCATCATACAAATGCATAAACTCATTGCCGTTCCTATCTTTCAGTACCCCGCCAAAGCCTCTGACTGCTTCCGAAATAAGAAAAGAAGGGTACTCCCCCGGATTATAAAGAGCAGTAGGATGAAATTGCATAAATTCCATATTCCTAACCTTTCCCTTGGCCCGGTACACCATTGCGATTCCATCACCGGTAGCTATAGTAGGATTGGTGGTGTTAGAATATATATGTCCCGCCCCACCGCTCGCCATGACGGTCACCTTAGAGAGAAATCTTTCCACATCACCCGTACGTGTATTCAATGCGTAGATACCATAACAGGTAATATCTTCAGTCCTCCTGTCCACAAAGGCGCCACAATGATGCTGCGTGATCAATTCAACAGCAAAATAATGTGTTAATATCTCAATATTGGGATCTTTATGAACCTTTTCCAGTAAAGCCCGCTCAATTTCAAATCCCGTTATATCCTTATAATGTAACACACGGTGCTCAGAATGACCACCTTCTCTCGCCAAATCATAGATTCCCTGTTGATTCTTATCAAAGTTTGTTCCGTACTCAATAATCTCCTGGATACGAGCCGGACCCTCTTTCACTACGATCTCCACTACCTCCCGGTCGCATAAACCATCCCCGGCAATGAGGGTGTCCTCTATGTGTTTGTCGAAAGAATCTTCTTTATCCACAACTACAGCAACCCCCCCCTGGGCATACTTAGTGTTAGATTCGTCTTCATTTGATTTTGTAACTATCAGAACTTTACCATGTTTCGCCGCCTTAAGAGCAAAACTGAGTCCCGCAATACCCGACCCTACTACGAGGAAATCAACATACTTCATGGAAAACTAATTTGTATAATGTAATCTTTTATCGTCAATGTGGATAAACACGGTAAAGATGTTAATTTTGTATAAAAGCAAGTCTAATAATTTTTAATAACAAATCCTTGCTGTTAATTTGAAGCCAAATTAGAGGAATTTTGAGAAAGTTTTCATCACAGAAATCTGGAGTTTTTAACTTTTTTAGACACACGAAAAATTCACAGGATAAAATAACCAGGAAAAATTTGAAAAATACATCTGCTTGCTTTCTAAGCTATTGATTAAATAACAATGTTAGTAAGATGTGGATAAAAGCATGAAAACAAAAAATTCAAAGAAATCATACGTCATCTTCTTCACATTACTAACATCCTAATAAACCATAAAAAGATCTTATTTAAAAATAATTGTATTTTATTGAAATGTCGAGAATGGATACTTTTGAGGAGTTAAACATTAAGGGTTTTGTGGATGAACCTATAGATCCTGCTTTGGATCTTTTTGATGAGATTGAACGTTTAAAAAGGGAAAAAAATGCAGTTATTCTTGCGCATTACTATCAGGAGCCTGATATACAGGATATTGCTGATTACATTGGAGACAGCCTCGGGCTTTCTCAGCAGGCTGCTAAAACAGATGCTCAGATTATCGTATTTGCAGGCGTACATTTCATGGCCGAAACAGCTAAGATATTGTCTCCGGAGAAGAAGGTGTTATTGCCCGACTTGAAAGCTGGTTGCTCTCTTTCGGACAGCTGTCCTCCTCATCTCTTTTCGAAGTTCAAAGAGAATTATCCCGACCATCTGGTAATCACATATGTAAATTGTTCTGCAGAACTGAAAGCTTTAAGCGATATTGTTTGTACTTCTTCAAATGCAGTTCAGATTGTTGATAGTCTCCCGAAAGATCAGAAGATCATCTTCGGCCCGGACAAGAACCTGGGACGATATGTACAAAAAAAGACAGGAAGAGACCTGGTGATGTGGAACGGAGCCTGTATGGTTCATGAGATTTTTTCGCTCCAGCGAATAGTGAGGTTGAAGGAAAGACATCCGAAGGCAAAGTTTATTGCTCATCCCGAATGTGAAGAGGCAATTCTGCAAATGGCAGATTATGCAGGTTCAACTACCGGGTTGTTGAATTATACGATGAAAAGTGATGCTCAGGAATTTATTGTGGCAACTGAAAGCGGTATCATACATCAGATGGAAAAGGAAAATCCCGGAAAGGTATTTATTCCGGCTCCTCCGAACAACACTTGTGCGTGCAATGATTGTCCTCACATGAAAAGGAATACATTAGAAAAATTATACTTATGTATCAAAAATGAGCTTCCGGAGGTAACAGTGCCGATGGATATTGTGGAAAAAGCACGTAAGCCTATAGAACGCATGCTGGAAATATCAGCAAGGCTCGGACTTTAGGATTTATGAGTTTAGATTTACGACTTCGGTATATCAGGTAAAGGTGATTTCTGAATAATGATGTGTATACAGTAAAGGTGCTGATGCCCTGTTGATTAAGCTGACCTGTAATAAAAAAAATAATGGCATATCGGAATAGCTGATTCCTGATAAGCCTATAGCCAGAAACAATGTTTGAAAATAAAGATAAAACGGAAATAGATAAACTCGGGGAGTTTGGTCTGATAAACTACCTGACAAAAAATATAGAAATTAACAACTTATCCACATTGAAGGGAGTGGGTGATGATGCTGCTGTTCTGAACTTTGAAGGAAAGAAAACACTCATTTCTACTGATCTTCTCCTGGATGGTATTCACTTTGATCTGGCATATACTCCTTTAAAACATCTTGGTTACAAGGCTATTCAGGTAAATTTGAGTGATATTTATGCTATGAATGGGATAGCTACCCAGGTGACAGTATCGCTCGGCTTTTCCAGTAAATTTCCTCTTGAGGCTGTAGAAGAGTTGTACGAGGGTATGATGCTTGCCTGTAAAAAGTATAATGTGGATATCGTTGGAGGTGATACAACATCCTCCAGGCAGGGGCTGGTCATAAGTGTCACCAGTATTGGCTACGCTGACGAACAGGAGATCTGTTACAGAAACACAGCTAATGAAGGCGATCTTATCTGTGTATCCGGAGATTTGGGAGGAGCATACCTTGGCTTGCAGCTTCTGGAAAGGGAAAAACAAATTTTTCTTGAAAATCCTAAAATTCAGCCTGACCTGGAAGGTAAGGATTATATCGTGGAAAGACAGTTGAAGCCGGAAGCCAGAAGGGACATTGTTCTGCTTTTGAAAGATCTGAAAGTAAAACCCACGGCGATGATTGACATCTCTGATGGCCTTTCTTCTGAAATTATTCACATTTGTGTAGGATCGGAAAAAGGATGTAATCTCTATGAAGATAAAATTCCTTTAGATCCTATGACCTATGAGACGGCCCGCGAGTTTAATCTTGATCCTACAGTATGTGCTCTCTCAGGAGGCGAAGATTATGAATTGCTGTTCACTGTTGCACAGTCAGACTATCCGAAAATTCAGAATAATCCGGATATTACAGTGATTGGACACATTACAGATAAGGCTTCCGGTATGAACTTGATATCAAAGTCAGGGGCTGTTCATCCGTTGAAAGCTCAGGGCTGGAATTCATTTAAATAGAATATTTGTGGAAGATCTTATTCTTCCACAATATACCTTGAATCAATTTGTTTCGAAGCCTTTGCACCTAGCTTTTTAAGTGCTTCAATCTTACTGACAATATTACCATTGCCGCTTGAAAGTTTGTTAAAGGCGTCCCCGTAAGCATCACGTGCTTTATCGAGGCTCTCCCCTACCCTCTTCAGATCGTTGAGAAAAGAAACAAACTTATCATAAAGAGCACCTGCCCGGGTGGCAATATCTATTGCATTCCGGGTTTGTCTCTCCTGTTTCCATACAGAGGAGATCGTTTTTAAGGTGGCCAGAAGCGTAGAAGGTGTCACGATAACAACCCGTTTGTTCCAGGCAAACTCGAACAGTTCAATATCATGCTGAACAGCTATGGCGAAAGATGACTCAATAGGTATGAAAAGCAATACAAAATCGGGAGAGTTTACACCATACAGATCACAGTAGTTCTTACTGCAAAGATTCTTAATATGATTTTTAATGGAAGTGATGTGATCATTCAGGTAACTTAACCTGTCGCTATCTGTCTCACAGTTAACCAGGCGGTTATAAGCGATGAGAGATACCTTCGAATCGATGATCAGGTGTTTATCGTCAGGAAGGTTGACGACGACATCGGGCTGTAGCCTGTTTCCATTTTCATCAGTAAAACTCGCTTGTTTTGAGTAACTTTCGCCCGCTATCAAACCTGAAGCTTCAAGTATTCTGTCCAGAACCACTTCCCCCCAGTTCCCCTGCTTTTTACTGTCGGCTTTCAGGGCTTTTGTCAGATTATTTGCTTCATCACTTATCTGTTTGTTCAATTCGATCAGTTTAATTATCTCCCCCTTCAGTACGTTTCTTTCTGCCGATTCAGTAGAATATGCCTTTTCAACCTTTTCCTCGAATGAACGGATATTTTCTTTCAGCGGATTTAAAAGAAGATCAAGGTTGAAGCGATTAACTTCCGTAAACTTTTGTGTTTTCTCCTCCAGGATCCTGTTTGCAAGCAATTCGAAATCCTTGCTTAGTTTGATATGAAGTTTTTCGATCTCGTCTTTTTGCTCCGCAATTTTCTCCTGCTGGGTCTTGATGTAAACGCGGGTACTTTCATAAGAAAGATTAACAGAGGCCAGGTTCTGTCTTTCCTGGTGTAGTTCTGATTGAAGTTTCTGTAGTTCCTGACGCAGAACGTAGACTGTATTTTCCTTTTCCTGCCATACATTGCCAAAGCGTTCTTCCGCTTTAGCGAGATCAATTTTTAATTGCTCGTTTTCCGCTTTCAATGAAGCAACATCTTTCTTTAAGGAAGCGCTTCCTTTCAGGAAGACAAGTAAAATGAATACTAACAAAATTAATATTAACCCTATATAAATAACTTCCATTACTAATTTTTTTATCAAATCTAGGCAAAATATATGATTAAAAATATTGTCAATTTAATATGTAGAGATGTGGTGAATTTGCATGATCCCTGAATAGTTGTCTTTAAAAGCCTTTTGCGAATGAAGAAATGTCAGTGCCTTTTGTAACACTACCATTGATAAATGTGTTATATGTAAATTATTAGTGATAATTTCATGCAGGAATACTTTTTGAGATCGTTAAATAAAAATAATTGGAAATGGGATCATTAGGTTTAATATTGATTATAGGCGTTGCATTGATAAGTTTTATAGTGCAGGCGCGGTTTAAAAGCAAATTCAGGGAATACTCAGAAACACCTTTGTCATCAGGAATGACCGGAAGAGATATAGCTGAAAAAATGTTGCAGGATAATGGAATTTATGATGTGCAGATTATATCAGTGGAAGGCTCATTGACGGATCATTATAATCCGCAAAACCGGACGGTTAACCTGAGTCCTGACGTATACCATGGAAGAAGTATAGCTGCCGCTGCTGTTGCAGCCCATGAGTGCGGGCATGCCGTTCAGCACGCTAAAGCCTATTCATGGCTCCAGTTCCGTTCAGCTATGGTGCCTGTGGTCAATGTAGCGGCAAATCTTTTGCAGTGGGTATTTATGCTGGGTATTATCATGGCTGCCTCAAGTATGGGATACAATTTGCTTTTAATAGCATTTGGGGCGATGATTGTCATGACACTTTTCAGTGTAATAACCCTCCCTGTCGAATTTGATGCCAGTAACAGAGCATTAGCATGGCTGCAAACAAACCGCGGGATTATGCAAACCAGTACAGAACATGGCCAGGCGAAGAATGCGCTTTGGTGGGCAGCTATGACCTATGTAGTTGCTGCTTTAGGCTCCCTTGCTCAACTGTTATATATTGGTATGATGTTATTCGGCGGAAGAAGGGATTAATATTAAATAAGAAATTTGCTTAGCAAAATTGAAGGGCGCCCGGTGGCGCCCTTTTTTTATGGATTTTGTCCTGTTTTTACAGCCATGCCTTATGATTAAACCTCTAATAAAGAAGATGCATCATAACTTACCATTAGCGACACTGGTGGACTATTTATTAATCAAGTAAAAAAAGGAAGTAAGAAGATATATTGGTAGATATAACCGGTAACCTGAATCTAGTTCATTTTATAGGGTGCTATCATGATGAACTCAGGGATGTTCACTTCAAATTCTTCGCTGTCTACCAGACGTCTCATCGCATAACAGCCTTTCATGCTTCCTATGTCCGTTTTTAAATTACACCCTGAAACATATTCATGAGAGGCTCCCGGCTCAATAACAGGTTGTAAACCAACTACGCCATCGCCTTCAATCTCGCGGTGGGTTCCGTTTGAATCAAAAATCTGCCAGTGACGTCTCATCAGTTGCACGCTGTACCCTGTGAGGTTTTCTATATTGATCTTGTATGCAAACATATAGTGGTCATACAACGGATTGGAATATTCCGGTTGATAAATTGTTTCTACGGATATTTTTACGCCTTCAGTAATTTGTGTTACCATAACTAACGTTTTTAATCATTTAACCAAAACACAAAAATCAAGCCAGCAATTCAATCTTGTCCAGCTATGACTCATCAATTACCTTTCATACTGATGATAAGGATTATACGTGGGCAGTTTCGGAAAAGTTTTCTTTTATTTCAGCGAGTACAGACGCAATTTCAGAAACGTTCTCCAGAGAAACAAGTCTCATCCGGTAATCTTTAAAGTTAGGAATGCCTTTAAAGTAATTAGAGTAGTGTCTTCTCATTTCAAAGATCCCTGTTTTTTCTCCCTTCCACTCTATTGATTTTTGCAAATGTGTGGAGCATACATCTACACGCTCGGCTATTGTAGGGCCAGGTAAATATTCTCCTGTTTTAAAAAAGTGCTTTATTTCCCTGAATATCCAGGGATACCCTATAGCCCCCCGCCCGATCATGATTCCGTCAACTTCGTATTCAAGTCTCCAGTTGGCCGCCTTTTCTACTGAATCAACATCACCATTCCCAAATACCGGTATATTGACGTAAGGGTTCCTTTTAATATCCCTGATCAGGGACCAGTCTGCATTCCCTTTATACATTTGTGACCGGGTGCGGCCATGAATAGTCAGGGCCTTGATCCCAACGTCCTGGAGCCTTTCTGCCACTTCATATACATTCTTTGTATGATCATCCCATCCCAGTCTTGTTTTTACAGTTACGGGGAGATGAGTGGCCTCTACTACAGCCTTCGTCATCTGGACCATTTTGTCGATATTCTGAAGAAGGCTCGCTCCAGCTCCTTTGCATGCCACGTTCTTTACCGGACAACCATAATTGATATCAATGAGGTCGGGATTCGCTTTTGTAGCAATTTCAGCCGCCTCTCTCATTGAATCTATGTTACTGCCGAATATCTGGATGCCTATTGGACGTTCGTATTCAAAAATGTCCAGCTTTTGACGGCTTTTGGCTGCATCCCTGATCAGCCCCTCCGAGGAAATAAATTCGGTGTACATCATATCAACCCCATTTTGCTTACACACGTAACGAAATGGCGGATCACTGACATCTTCCATCGGTGCAAGCAGCAGCGGGAACTCACCTAAATTAATATTTCCAATTTTTACAGACATCTCTTCTCTCCAATACTATATCTTTGCAAATTGCAAAAATACGAAAATAAAGCTATGGTGTCTCCTCACACGTCAGCCAGGCGTCATCCTTTTACATCGCTGCTTTTGCTGCTGTTAATTATCGCAATATGCTATTTTGTGTTTGGCGTTATCGCGGTATTTCTAACGGTGTTCTTTTATGGCGGAAGTTTAACGGGACTATCTTTTGAACAGATGAGCCCTGATGCGATCAGGATGATCCAGGGAATTGTTGCGGCAGGAGCTTTTGTGGTACCTCCCCTCATTTTGTCGTGGAGCGAACAACACTATAAGAATAATTACTTCGGCCGTATCCGTAATCCGAATGTTTCACTGATAGTTCTTACTGTTGTTATTTTATTTGTTTTTTCGCCCTTTGCCGAGTGGATAAACAGAGTGAACCAGGTGATGAATTTTCCTGAGAGCCTCAAATGGATAGAAAACTGGATGCGGATGAAAGAAGACGGCCTTGCAGAGCTTACCAGCAAACTGTTGGTTATGCATTCTTTTCCCGATCTGTTAATTAACCTGCTTGTTATAGCGATTATACCGGCAGTAGGCGAAGAGTTGCTTTTCAGGGGAAGTTTGCAAAGTATTCTTGTCAGGTGGAGCGGAAATTATCATTTGGCTGTATGGGTTTCCGCTATTATATTCAGTGCGATCCATGTACAATTTTTCGGGTTCCTGCCGCGGATGCTCTTAGGAGTATTATTTGGGTATATTTTTGTGTGGAGCGGCAGTATCGTGTTTCCGGTTCTTGGTCATTTTGTAAACAATGGTATGGCAGTAGCGGCAGCTTACTTCCTTCAAAAAAATGGCCGGTCTCTCGATGATCTCGACAATATGCAAAGCAGTTCCATATATGCAGTGATAGCAAGCTTCGTTTTTACTTTGTTGCTCATGCTGGTTTTTCGTACTCTTTCTGAGAGGATAAAATTAAATAATGATGAAAATGAATAATGATTGGGTCAAGGTGTATACCTCAAACGATTATTACAAATCTGAAATAGTAAAACAGGTTTTAATAGAGAACGAAATTGAAGCCGTATTGCTTGATAAGAGCGGTTTTCCTTATCGTATTGGAGAAGTAGAAGTATACACACACAAAGATAATTTTCAACGGGCTACGGAGGTGATTTTAAGCTCTGAATTATGAAGACCAGGGCAATTACAGGTTTTTTCTTTGTACTGGTGATGCTTTCTTCTGTTTTATTGGGAGAAATCACCTTTGTTATATTTTTCTCCATTCTGGGACTTCTGAGCCTGGATGAATTTTACCGGCTGGTAAAAAGTGATGAAATAAGGCCTCTTCGGATAGCGGGAATTTTACTCGGACTGACTGCATTTCTCGCTTTCACACTCCATTTAATTCTTAAAAAAGACTTGTCTCTTTTGCTGGCGGTTGTCCCTGTTTCGGTTCTAATATGTATCGCCGAATTATATAGAAAAGAACGAAAACCATTTCATTCTGTATCGTACACTTTTCTCGGAGTTTTAATGGTCATTGTTCCATTCTGTTTTTACATAGGAGCAGCTTTTGCCGGCGGAGAATATAATTATCACTATTCTCTTGGCTTTTTAATTCTTTTATGGTCCAGCGACACCGGCGCTTATCTGGCCGGCATGAAATTTGGTAAGAACAAGCTTTTTGAACGCCATTCACCTAAGAAGACCTGGGAAGGTTTTTTTGGCGGGATGTTTATGAGTTTGCTGGCAGCATTTATCCTGAGTACTCAATTTACCGGGATTTCCATGGTGAGCTGGGCCGTTATGTCCCTGATAATTGTTGTATGCGGGACTTTTGGCGATTTATTTGAATCAATGTTAAAGAGAAGTATGGAAGTGAAAGATTCAGGATCTTTGCTTCCCGGACATGGGGGACTTCTCGACCGGTTTGATGGTTTGCTTTTATCGGCACCATTGGTTTATGTATATTTATATTGCGTTTTTCAATATAATTAGAGGGCTTGCATACCCCTTAAACGAAGTAAAGAAGTAAAACAGGTATTGACCTGAAAAGCACTGTTGAAGTCAGCCTTGCCGCGATGCCAGTCATCGTTGAGGTATGGAATGTTCAGCAGTTTACTGTCTATATGATGATAGCGGTTTTACAAAATGAAAATGGAAGAAACTGAAAAAAATACTGAAGAAGATATCCCGGTTTATAAAGACCGCTCACTTATGTACATGGGGATTGGCTTAGGCGTGGTAATCCTCATTATGGGATATCTCACCCTGTTTGTAGATGATCCCTGGAAATCCTTTCGAAAAGAAGATAAACCCGAAAAAGTAGAGGAGAGCGAAAGCTCGTCTATTCTAAATAAAAGCCAATCTATGAGTGAGGACCAGGTTCGTGAATCACTTGTGAAGTTTATTGAAGCATTTTATTATGATCAGAAAAAGGGATATTTTGATCCTCCAAGCTATTTCGCCAAGATAACGGAGACCTTTTACAACTACCATAATCTGAATTATCAGCGTTTGAAAGACCTTTACTGGAAAAGAATGGGAGATATGCATAATTTCAGCAGAAACTGGATTGTATCATCCCTGGATTTTGAAAGAAGTGATTCCAGGATTATCGCTACATACTGGGCTCGTGAAAGTTATTTCAGGCCTTCTCTCAATGAACAGTACTCCGGAGACATTAAATATGAGATGACCATTGATGCTGAGGGGAAAATAGTTGCGCTAAAAGAGCTGGAAAAGAAAAATGAACAGGTAAGCAAAGTAGAGCCCGATTCTTCAATGCTTGTGCCTGCAACGGAAAATACGGAAGAAGAAAGCGGTCAGACACCTGATTCAAAGGTGTTAGATATGAGTGTTGTTGAGGTTCAGCCGGAATTTAACGGGGGGCAGCGTGACTTGAGTAAATATATCTCAAACAATATAAGGTATCCTTCTGCTGCGCGTCAGAATCATGTGGAAGGAAAAGTTTATTTGTCTTTTATAGTAGAAAAAGACGGAAGTCTGAGTGATATCAGGGTAAAACAGGGTATCGGAAGCGGCTGTGATGAAGAGGCTGTTAGGGTGCTGAAAAACTCCCCTAAGTGGAAACCAGGAACAGTAAAAGGAACTCCGGTAAGAACTTTCTGCGTACTCCCGGTAGCGTTTCAGCTTGAATGATCAATTTAGTATGAACACACCTGCCGGTAGCCTCCACCACTGCCGGCTTACTTTGTGGGCTTATTAAAAGCTAATAGCCGATAGCCGACTGCTGATAGCTTATTCTCCTAAACCGCTGCCCCGATCATCATGCTTTCCAGGATCTCAATTGCTTCATTAAGGTCTTTAACGTTTTCTACCGAAATCCGAAGAGTTTTCTTTACCTCTTTCAGATTACAGCGACGGCCATTTGCCTGTACAAAAAGGAGAATGTTACTAAACTGTTCGCTTTCGAAATACGGTGACTGCTGGTCAGATACGAAGTATCCCTTCAGCGTATGTTTTTTAAAGGATATTTTTTCAAAACCGATTTCCTTCCCTATCCATTGCAGCTTAAGAGTATTCAGAAGCTCTTTGACGGCTCTTGGAACAGGACCGAAACGGTCAGCAAGGTTCCCGGTAAATTGCTCCAGCTGAGTTTCGTTTTCAAGCTTGGATATTTCAGTGTAGAGATTATACCGTTCGGTTATATTGGTAACATAACTGTCAGGGATCATCACCTCCAGGTCTGTATCAATCTGGGTAAAAGAAATGACCGGACGTGGTTTATCGTCTTTAAACAGGTCCTTAAATTCTTCGTCCTTTAATTCCTGGATAGCTTCATCGAGTATCTTATGATACATTTCAAAGCCTATCTCTGCTATAAATCCACTCTGCTCTGCTCCAAGGAGATTTCCGCTGCCCCGTATATCAAGATCACGCATAGCCACATTAAATCCACTGCCGAGGTCAGAGAACTCTTCTATTGCACTAAGACGCTTCCGGGCTTCGGGAGTGAGGGTTGATAGCGGAGGACTCAGAAGATAACAGAATGCTTTTTTATTAGAGCGTCCTACCCTTCCCCTCATCTGGTGAAGATCGCTCAGACCGAACATATGTGCATGATTGATCAGGATGGTGTTCGCATTCGGAATATCCAAACCCGCTTCAATTATCGTGGTTGCAACCAGGACGTCATACTCGCCGTTGATAAACTTTAGCATAACATCTTCCAGGTCATCCCCTTCCAGCTGACCGTGCGCTATGCCTATATGAGCCTTTGGTACCAGTTTTTTGATCAATGCCCCCAGTTGTGCCAGATCCTGCACCCTGTTGTGAATAAAGAAAACCTGCCCGTTCCTGTTTACCTCAAATTCAACCGCCTCTTTAATCAGTTTTTCATTAAAAACATGAAGTTCTGTTACCACCGGCTGCCTGTTTGGAGGAGGAGTAGATATAATAGAAAGATCACGGGCTCCCATGAGGGAAAAATGTAAAGTACGCGGAATCGGGGTCGCGGTCAAAGTCAGTGTATCCACATCTGCCCTTATCTGTTTTAACTTCTCCTTTACGCCAACTCCGAATTTTTGTTCTTCATCAATAATGAGCAAGCCAAGATCCTTAAACTTAACATCCTTACTGACAAGTCTGTGTGTACCTATTATGATATCTATCTTTCCTTCCTGCAACTTTTGAACAGTCTCCTTGATTTGTTTGCTTGATTTAAAGCGGTTAACATAATCAATTGTACACGGAAATCCTTTCAGTCGTGATGTAAAGGTTTTGTAATGCTGTAACGCAAGAATGGTAGTAGGCACCAGTACAGCAACCTGTTTACTATCGGCTACAGCTTTGAAAGCGGCGCGGATAGCTATTTCAGTTTTACCGAAACCAACGTCTCCGCAAACCAGCCTGTCCATGGGATTGGGTGATTCCATATCTTTCTTCACATCTGCCGTAGCCTTTTCCTGGTCAGGGGTGTCTTCATAAATGAAGGATGCCTCCAGTTCAGTTTGAAGATAGGTATCGGGAAGAAATGCTGTACCTGTTTGTGCTTTACGCAGGGCATAAAGTTTAATCAGGTCCCTGGCTATGTCCTTTACTTTTTTTTTTGTGGTCTTTTTAAGCTTCTCCCAGGTGTCAGTTCCCAGTTTATTCATCCGGGGCACCGTTCCCTCTTTTCCAGTGTATTTCGAAATCCTGTTAAGCGAATTTATATTAACATAGAGAAGATCATTGTCGGCATAGATCAGCCTGATCATCTCCTGCGCCTTGCCGTTCACTTCTACTTTTTCGAGGCCTGCATACTTTCCGATACCGTGATCTATGTGTGTAATATAATCACCTGGTTTTAATTCACGGAGTTCCTTAAGCGTGATGGCCTGCGATCGCGCATAACCCTTTTTTAGTTTGTATTTATAATACCTGTCAAAGATCTGGTGATCAGTATAACAGGCAATTTTTTGACTATGATCAACAAATCCTTCTCTGAGTGCTATATTAACAGGGGTGAACTTTACAGTTTTATCAATATCAGCGAAAATGGTATATAACCGCTCAACCTGTTTAGCCGAGTCTGTGAATATGAAATTGGTAATGCTCTGTGCTTCATTCTGACGAATATTATGGATCAGCAGATTAAAGTCCTTATTGAAAGAAGGCTGCGGCTTTATATCAAACTCAATTACCTGTACCGGCTCATAGAAGAACTGTTTACCGAATTCCACTACAGCAAAATCCTTCAGCTGGTCTGCCAGTAACTTATCGTCTGTAAAGTTAAATTTGGGATCGATCCATTCAGGGTTTCTCTGTTTATCAGCAGCAGGAAGCGCTTTCCATAACTCTCCGGCCTTTTTATAGCCATCCTTCAGTATGTCAAGTGTAAACTGCACATCCTTGAACCAGATGGAGGTGTCCTTATCAATATATTACATTAAGGATATATTATGATCTGTCAGAAACTTCGACTGCACATTCGGAACAATGGTGATGCTTTTTATCTGTTCCTGGGAAAGTTGGTTTTCTACTTCGAACGTCCGGATACTTTCAATGAAGTCACCGAAAAATTCTATCCGGAACGGAAGATCATGAGAGAATGAAAAAATATCGACGATACCGCCTCTTATAGAAAATTGTCCGGGTTCGTAAACGAAATCCACCCTTTCAAAATCATATTCTATCAGGAACTCGTTAATGAAGTCGATTCCCAGTTTGTTTCCGGTGCTGATCTCTAAAGTGTTTTTTTCAAGAGAATCCCTGTTAATTACCCGTTCAGCCAAAGCTTCAGGATACGTGACGATCAGCTTTCCGAACTCCGATTCGTGGATAAGTTCGTTAAGTACCTCCGCTCTTTGCAATACATTGGCACTATCAGCTTGGGTAAAATCAAAAGGCTTCCTGTAAGAAGAAGGGAAAAGAAGGATCTCTTTGTCGAAAAGATTTTCAAGGTCGCTTTGAAAATAGGCCGCTTCTTCCCGGTCGGGCATTACGAATAAGATATGGCGGTGCTGCAAAAAGTAGAAAGCACTCGCTATCATTGCGTCGCCTGAACCGACGAGGCCTTTTAAATGGATCCTTGGACTTTTAGCCGAATTTAGCGCAGCTAAGAGTTTTTCCACTGCCGGATCTTTTTTATACAGATCTAATATATCCCGGGCGTTCACTTTTCAAAAATCAGCGCAAATATAATTTTTTCAATGAGCTATTGTCAGTGCTTTATGCCACTGTCTACAAATAAATGTCATCAGCGCATTTTTGTTTAAGGAGTTTTAAGATTGTGTTGCGAATATAGATTTTCATCTTCCTGGCATGACCGGTATACGGCTGCTGCTGTCTTCCTTGGTTACCGTCTTTTAAATTCCAGTAAAAAAATTTCAACTAAGTTAATTTTCACGGGGAACAATTTTTCTGTTTCGGATGTTAAAAAGGCAATTACATTTAACCTTTTGAAATATGAAAAATGCTATTAAATATGGGGTCATCATCGGCGTCCTGAGCGGGATATGGATTCTGATCCTTCACTTTGCCGGTGCATACGAAAATGCATATCCTCAATCCGACAAATCATCCTGGCTGGAATATGCCTCGATCATCATTCCTTTCATAGGTCTCTATTTTGGAATTAAAAGCTTTAGAGATAATTATAACGGGGGAAAAATGGAATTCTTTGAAGGGATTTTTGAAGGATTCAAGATCATGATTGTCGGTGGAATAATTGCTGCTTTTTTCGCTACAGTTTATATCCAGTACGTAGTGCAGACATTGAAGATGGATGTAATGGGAAGGATTGGAGGAGCCGGGCTGATTGGCGTTTTATTTACCCTGGCAATTTCATTACTTTTGATGAATAAACAAAGAAATCTCTGATATTGAATCCCCGGAGCTATATCTTCGAACTGAGTATCTGGATTGCCGGCCTCACAAGCCTGGCTTTCAGTAATCCCGGGGATCATCATTTTACATTGTGCCCTCTTGCCAGTCTTGGAATAACCTGGTGTCCCGGATGCGGCCTTGGCAGGGCAATTGCCTGCATCTTTCATGGTGATTTTTTACAATCCTTTAAGTTTCATTGGTTTGGCATTCCTGCAATTGTTTTTTTAACATTCCGGATTGCCGGTCTGTCTAAAAAAACTTTAGTATATTTCGCAAACAAACCAAAATAATGGACTATCAAAATTTACTTTACAATCTTAAAGGATTAACACCCGAAGAATTTAGTTTTCTTCAAAGAATAATGGAAGGGATGACCCCTGAACAAGCGCAGAGATTTGTGATGTTTTACTCCGGCAAGCGGCAAAGCCCCACGGATATCCTGTTATTTACATTGATCGGGTTTTTTGGTGTCGCCGGCATACAGCGTT
>JBQGEO010000368.1:0-5283 GCA_052039655.1 Pararcticibacter sp. | reverse complement strand
AATCCGGCAAAGCCTAAATACCAGGTAGTAGGAGTCTTCAGCCTGGAACTTGCCCGGCTATACGCCTACCTCTATCAGAAAACGGATACACAATACACTATTTTACATGGACTGGACGGCTATGACGAAATCTCGATGACGGGCGGTTTTAAAACATTTTCCAAGAACGGCGAATTTGTTTATACACCCGAGCAGCTCGGATTTGAGAAGATCCAGCCCGCACAGATCGGGGGAGGGGCCACTGTAAAAGAGTCTGCCGATATTTTCATAAATGTTTTGAACGGAGAAGGTACCAGCGCTCAGAATGATGTGGTGCTGTCCAATGCTGCTATTGGAATCCAAACAATTACGCCGCAGAAATCTTTTGCTGATTGTTACTATGAAGCTGAAGCATCGTTAATGAACAAGCGAGCGCTGTTTAGCTTTAATACACTTTTAGGTATCGGAAATGAGTGAGTATAAACTAAAAGTATGCGGCATGAAGGACACCAGGAATATCCTGGAGGTTGCCAGCCTGAGCCCGGCCTATATGGGTTTCATATTTTATCCCCCTTCCAAACGTTTTGCCGGCGGGCTCGACAAAGCAGTTTTGCAGCAGCTTCCTCCTGAGATTAAAAAGACCGGCGTTTTTGTAAATGCCTCACAACAGGAAGTAGAAGATAAAATTACGGCGTTCTGCTTGGATGCAGTTCAGCTGCACGGCGCTGAAACGCCCGATGTATGCCGGGCTCTGAGAACTGGCGGGATAGAAGTAATAAAGGCATTTGGAATAGATGAGCGCTTTGATTTCCAGACATTAAAAAACTATGAGGATTGCACAGACTATTTCCTTTTCGACACAAAGACGAAGGGGCACGGCGGGTCTGGAAAAGCATTCGACTGGGGATTACTCAGGAAAAATATATCCGGAAAAAAATACTTCCTTAGCGGTGGAATAGATTTGCCCGACATTCCGGAAATACAACAGCTCGGAGATCCCACTTTGTATGCCCTTGATCTCAACAGCAGATTCGAAACCGAACCCGGTTTGAAAGATCCGGAAAAACTCAGACTATTTTTTAAACATATTAATAATAATGCCGCAAATGCGGTGACGGAGGACATATGAGCTATCATGTAAATGAAAACGGATATTTTGGAAGTTTCGGGGGAGCCTATATTCCCGAGATGCTGTATCCTAACATTGAAGAACTAAAAAGAGTATACAGTCAAATGATCAGCGACCCGGCTTTCACGGCGGAGTATACACAATTACTGAGGGACTACGTAGGCAGGCCGTCGCCGCTTTATCTTGCGGAACGTCTCTCAAAGAAATATGGTGCATCGATCTACCTGAAGCGTGAGGATCTGAACCATACCGGCGCACACAAGATCAATAACACGGTCGGCCAGATCCTTCTTGCTGAACGGCTGGGAAAGAAAAGGATCATAGCAGAAACCGGAGCAGGGCAGCACGGAGTTGCAACGGCTACGGTGTGTGCCTTAAAAGGGCTTGAATGTGTGGTATACATGGGAGAAGTAGATATCGAACGACAGGCTCCAAACGTTGCGCGGATGAAAATGATGGGGGCCACTGTTATTCCGGCTACTTCCGGGAGCAAAACCCTGAAAGATGCCACAAACGAAGCTTTACGTGACTGGATCAATAATCCCGCCGACACCCACTATATTATAGGATCGGTGGTGGGTCCTCACCCCTACCCGGACATGGTGGCACGCTTTCAGTCGATCATCTCAGAAGAGACGAAACTCCAGCTAAAAGAAAAAACCGGAAGCACTGAACCCGACTATGTACTGGCCTGTGTTGGCGGAGGGAGTAATGCGATGGGCATGTTCTATCACTTTCTCGACGATGAAAACGTCAGACTGATTGCGGTTGAAGCCGCCGGCAAGGGCGTTGATTCAGGTGAATCAGCCGCCACTACACTGCTGGGGAAAGAAGGTGTGCTTCACGGAAGCCGCTCTATTGTGATGCAGACGGAAGACGGGCAGGTAGTGGAACCTTACTCGATATCGGCCGGACTGGATTACCCGGGTATAGGCCCGCAGCATGCTCATCTGTATGCGTCCAAACGGGCACAATACGTGAGCATCACGGATGATGAAGCCATGGAGGCCGCTTTGCTGCTTACACAGCTGGAAGGGATCATCCCGGCTATCGAAAGTGCTCACGCTTTTGCCTATCTCGACAAAATGCAGTTTAAAGGGGGCGAAACCGTAGTGGTATGCCTGTCAGGCCGGGGCGACAAGGATTTGAATACGTACATGAAATATTTTGGACTTTAACCTAATGAACAGAATTTCCCAACTCTTTAACCAGAAAAAAACATCTGTCCTCTCTATATTCTTCACTGCCGGTTATCCCGGGCTGCACAGTACCATCGACATTGCAGAAGCTCTTGAAAAAGCCGGAGCCGACTTTCTTGAGATCGGCATTCCTTATTCGGATCCCCTGGCAGATGGTCCGGTTATTCAAAACAGCTCCCAAAAGGCAATTGAGAATGGGATGACTGTCAAATTGCTTTTTGATCAGCTGAAGGAGCTCCGAAAAAGGGTCTCCGTCCCGGTACTGTTAATGGGGTATGTAAACCCTGTACTGCAATATGGAGTGGAACGTTTCTGCGCTTCCTGTGCTGAAGTTGGTGTCGATGGCGTGATCGTTCCGGATCTTCCGATGTATGAATACGAAGAAATGTACCGCACTTGTTTTGAGAAAAACAATGTTAGTAATATCTTCCTGATCACCCCACACACTTCAGAAGAACGGATAAAAAAGATCGACGAACTGAGCAACGGATTCATCTATTTGCTTTCATCATCCTCTACCACCGGAAAGAGCCTTTCGGTATCGGCTTCAACTGAAGACTATTTTGCCCGGATTAAAAACATGAATTTACAGACTCCCTCCATGATAGGCTTTGGTATTTCTGATCACACCAGCTTCAGTAAAGCATCCGAATATGCCAATGGAGCTATTGTGGGAAGTGCATTTGTAAGAATTCTGGATAGTGAGAACTATATGGAGAAGATCCCGGAGTTTGTAAAGAGGATAAAGGGAGATATTTCCATCTCCTAGATTGCCACTCCCCGGATCAGGATGTTAGGTATTTAAAAATAAAGCGGTTATCTTTGTAAAAATGTTTCTTATGGCAACGTTAGAAGTGAGGGTTCCTAAAACAAAAGTAAAAATGGTCATAGAAGTTCTTACTGCCTTGGGAGTTACTGTTAAACATAAAAACTCCTCATTGACGACAGAAGAAGAACACATTGTAAGTGCACTTCAGCAAGCAGACCTGTTAAATGAGGGTAAGCTTGAGACTACTGATGCGAGGAAATTTCTGGATGAACTTCGTTGAGATTTCTGTCATTGCACAAAAGCAAATTAAAGATTTAAGGAAGCGATATCATTCTATTCCGGATGACATTTTAAAGTTGATTGATGCGCTGTATAAAGATCCAGTTAATGCTGTCAGTTTAGGCAAGAACCTTTATAAAAAAAGATTTGCAATTCAGAGTAAAGGAAAAGGCAAGAGTGGGTCAGGAAGAGCAATCTACGTTTTATATCACAGCAGTCCTGACCAACGTATAGTTATTCTTGAAGTCTTTGATAAATCAGATAAAGAAAACATCTCGATTGAAAGACTTGACGAATTGAAAAAGCTATCTAAGGACACTGATCAAATGTAATACCTGGATCCGTCGGTTTTCACTTTTCCGGCGTCAAGAAGATTTCTGAGAGCGGCTAGCCGCTCTTTTTCATCTCCTGTACGGAGAGAGCTAATAAGCTCTTCAAGTGTCAAATGCTGAGCTGAGAGCAGCTGGATCACCTCATAGGTAATCACCTCAAAGGTATCGCTGTTACCTGCTTCACGTTTTTCCCCCAAACAAACATCGCAAACCCCACATTTGAGAGCATCCGGTTCATCGAAATATGCTAAAAGCATCTGGCTCCGGCATCTTTTTGTTTCTGTATATTCAATTACCGCTTTTACCTGGCTCGTCATGATCTGTTTGCGTTCAGCGATGTATTTTGTATCAATAAAGAGATGTCCGGAATCGGCCCTGGGCTTCAGAAACTGGATCTGGGGTTTGTCCGTCTGTTTGAGATAACTCAGAACATCCAGTTCTTCCAGTTTTTGCAGGATCTGCACGACTTCAAAAGTTGTTTTTCCGCTTCTCCTGGCAATGTCCTGCTCTCTTACAGGAACATATTGTTCAAAAATACCGCCATAGGAACGCAGCAGCAGCTTAACAAACGGATCATAGACGGCATGTTCGATCTGAAACCTGTAGAGATCCTCTGCCGCTACGGCGATCTTTACCCGTGAAGGAAGATATACGCTTTCTGTAACCGTAATATATTCATCATGCTCAAGAAACTTTAAAGCCGCCAGGGTTTTTACAGCGTCGAGCTTAAAACGGGAACAGAATTCACCGATATCAAATTCCAGGATAAGCCCCTCTCCTGCCCCATACGCGAGCTGGTAGTAGTTTCCAAGAGAATGATAAACAAACTTAATTTCATCTAAAGCCGGAAAGCTCAATTCCAGTCTTTTCTCAAGCTGCGCCTTGTCGGACGCATTAGAAAGAAGGACGGCATAAGACTTCTTTTCATCACGACCGGCCCGCCCGGCTTCCTGGTAGTAAGCTTCAAGGCTTTCAGGAGGACCCAGGTGTGCGACAAAGCGGACATCGGGCTTATCGATCCCCATTCCAAACGCATTCGTCGCAACGATGATACTTATTTCGTTCTTTTTCCATGCTTCCTGCTTTTTGCTCCTCAGCGGCGTATCAAGTCCTGCATGATAAAAGTCGGCAGTATAGCCCTCGTTACGAAGCAACCGGGCAACCTCCTGGGTTTCCCGGCGGTTCCTTACATACACAATTCCTGTACCCTTTATATTTGCTGCTATTGAGAATAATTTCCGGTATTTATTCTCGTCGGCCGCCACCACGTAGCAGAGGTTCTTGCGTTCAAAACTCTTACGGAATACATTCTTCTCCCTGAATAAAAGTTTATCCTGTATATCTTCCACCACCCTTTCTGTTGCCGTTGCCGTCAGGGCCAGCACGGGAACGGCAGGATGAAGCTCCCGGAGTTTCGCCAGTTGCAGATAAGGCGGTCTGAAATCATAGCCCCATTGCGAAATACAATGTGCTTCGTCTATCGCTATCCGGCTGACGTTCATCTAGCTGATCCGTTCCCTCACTCCTTCGGAGAGTAAACGCTCGGGCGATACATCCAGGAATTTTATATTCCCGTAAATACAATTATCCAGCAGG
>JBQGEO010000367.1:0-1758 GCA_052039655.1 Pararcticibacter sp. | reverse complement strand
GACGGAGATACCTGCTTTGCCCTTTTTGCCGATGCACTGGGAGCTGTTTTGATCAGGGATGTTCCACTAGCGCCCGAAAGGGTTACAGCATCAGCCTCAGTCCTGCCTGCAAAGCCATTAACCGAAAAGGATTTGAATGTTCTTTTGAGCTTTGAAGACATGACCTCCTGTGTAACCCTCAATTCAAGCGTTGTTATTACCAGAAGTTCGTCCCATTACTTATTTATTTATAGTTATCCCAAGATTAACTGATGACAGCAGAGATTCTTAAGCAGAACTGGCAATCCAGTTGGGATAAGGCCCGCGCAACCTGGAGCCCTTTTGTAAAACTCAGGGAGCCTGTTTGGTGCCTTAGCTCATCGGAAGCAAGAAAAGAAGGCTTAACAGGTAGCTTTGCCATGATACGTCTATCCGATCACCGGATCGTGATTGATCTGGAAGAGGTGTTAAAGCTTGACGTAGGTGGATGCGCATTGCAGGTACTGGCACATGAAATTGGTCATCATATTTACACGCCCGCCAATCTTCATGATAATGCAATCCTGCTGTCGCGCATTCAATGGGGACTGGCGGGTATAGAAAACCGGACCGCGTTTGTGGCCAACATATATTCCGACTTCCTGATCAATGACATGCTTCAGCGATCCAAAGGCCTGGACATGGCAGTCGTATACCAGAAAGTGAATAAAGGCATCGAATTTTCGAAGCTTTGGACATTGCTGATGCGCACTTATGAACATCTGTGGAGACTCGGCCGTGGAATGCTGACGGGATCCTCCCGTTTTCAAAGTCCATCTATCGACGCCGATGCGTCACTGCTTGCCTCGCTGATAAGAAGTTACTCAAGGAACTGGCTCGATGGAGCCGGTCGTTTTACTGCTCTCTTATTTCCATATATCCTGGAAGATGAAGAATATCAGAAGGCGAGATTGTCTATGTTGATCTATCTGGATGCAGAAACCGCTGGTTTAAACGGCGGTATTATAGCGGGAATCACAGAAATCGACGATGAAGCCGTCAATGGAAGTGTAGATCCCCGAAGAGAGGCGTTAGGGATCAGTGATGTTGAAGATAAAGCTCCAGCAAATGGTACAGGATTATCAGAACGGGGAGGAACTGGTCCCCGACAGAGATACCTGGAACCTGGCGTTTATATTGACCTTTTCAGGAAAATCAACCCTGTATTGGATGAGCAGGAGCTGTTAAATAATTATTACAGGGAAATTGCCCTCCCTCATTTGGTCGATTTTCCGGTTGAGCAAACTAATCCGGTATCCTATAATCTCCCTGAGGGAACAGAGGATTGGGATTTCGGAGATTCTCCTGATGAAATAGACTGGTTGGAATCAGCTGTTCATTCTCCCGAATTTATCCCGGGATACAGTACCGTTAAGAGAGTTTATGGCCCGGATAATGATGGGTCAAGCGTTTCAAGTCCTCTGAATGTGTATATCGGTATAGATTGTTCAGGTTCTATGGGCAATCCCAGGTTTACTTTTTCCTGGCCTGTGCTGGCAGCTTCCATTATCGGGCTCTCAGCTTTGAGGGCAGGGGCAAAAGTGATGGCCTGCCTTTCCGGCGAACCGGGTAGTTTTCTGGAGAGTGAGGGGTATAGCACATCTGAAAAAGAGGTGCTTACTGTGCTTACCTCATATCTTGGAACAGGGTATGCTTATGGCATACCCCGCCTTAAAACGCCTTTCGGGTTTCCGGTGAAAGACAAATCCCATGTTATTGTCGTAACTGATGATGATATTT
>JBQGEO010000366.1:0-2171 GCA_052039655.1 Pararcticibacter sp. | reverse complement strand
ACCTTGAAGTTAAACACCACGACTCCGATCTGCACATCGGGGGCAGATTCAAGCTGGTTTAGTTTAGCGCCCATTACTGCTTGTTCACATTTCCGCCAGAGGTTCTGATCTGAAAGCGTAGTCCCCCTGACGCCTGCCCGGGCATAGACAACTTCGCCTGACTTATCAACCCGGATCTCCACATATATTTTCCCCGATTGCTGTCCCTGGTCATTGATCCTTGGCAGATTGAGGAAACGCCTGTTTGCAAGGGTAAGCTTGACATTTCCGAAGCCCGAGCCACCTGATCCGTAATTAGAGGCGAGAGGATCACCATCCGGATCTCCCTGGTTACCCGGTGTGCTGCCGGTTCCATCGCCCATACCGGTTCCTGTACTCTTTTTCCCTTTGTAAAGGGCATTCTGATTAACAGTGGGCTTACTTTCTTTAGGGGGGGCTGTGGATGTTGATGCAACCGGTGCGGTGGTTGCCTTTTTAGGAACACTCACTTCCGGAGCATCTTCTGTCTCTTGCGTGACAACGGTTTTCTCATTGCTTTCGGCCGAAGGGACGGGTTGTGTCTCGGTATTGGGAAGCACTTTATCAGGAGGAGTATTATTGGCATTCGGATCCACTGAAGGTTCTTCGATACTCATGAAGTCATCGCCCATCCCTTCTTCAACGGTGCCGTAATTGACAACGATACCGCCTGTTCCTACTTCCTGGGGCGCCTGCATCCCAAAGACAATAAAATAACTGATTGCTATTAAAAGTCCCATCATTACTCCTGAGATCAGGAATGCTTTGGGGTAGTTATTTTCTTCCTGGTATTGCATAGCTTATTTGGGTTCCGTTGCTAAAACAAGTTTTATTCCCATTTTGTTAGCGATGTCCATGATCTGAACAACGTCCTGAATGGCAACTGTGCGATCCACGCTCAATACGATAGTTAGCTCTTCCACCTGCTGCTTATAAACCAGCAGCCTCGGCTGAATATCTTCGAGCCTGACAGGTTGTTTGTCCAGAAAGTATTCCAGATCCTTTGTTACTGCTATACTAACGGTTTTTTTAGATATTGATTGTCCTGATTCTGATTTCGGAAGCAACAACTTAATCACATTTGGATTCGTTAACGTTGACGCGATCAGGAAGAACAGCATCAGGAAGAACATGATGTCGTTCATCGCGGAAGTCTGTACTTCTGCTGCAGGACGGTTTCTTTTTCTTAAATTCATTTAAGATACATTTTAGCAGGCTTTTATTCCTGCAAGTCTGAAATCAATTTATCTGCACTAACTGTTAACGTCCCGGTTCTTCAAGCAGGTCGATGAACTCAATGGCATCCGTTTCCATTCTCAGGATCACCCGGTCTACCATGATATTTAATACATGATATCCAACATAAGCAAGGATACCGATCATCAGACCCGTAGCAGAGGTGATCATTTTCTCATATAACCCTTCCGAAATGATACCTATACTCATGTTATCGGAAAGAGAGATATTGTAGAAGATCCTGATTACCCCGGAAATCGTACCAACGAAACCGAGCATTGGAGCGATACCAGCTACGATACCAAGGATGCTGATGTTCTTTTCAAGTTTCGAAACTTCAAGCTTCCCGACATTTTCAATAGCGCCTTCAATTTCCTTAATGGGCCTTCCTATCCGCAATAGTCCCTTCTGAAGCATTCTGCCAAGAGGGGTATTGCTGTTCCGGCAGATGGCGACAGCCGAATCCAGTTTACCAGTTAAGATACTCTGTTTGATTTGTACCATCAGGTTTGAATCATTACGTGACGCTTTCCGGATGGTTATATATCTCTCTATAAAGATTACCAGGCCAATGAATAAAAGGATTGCGAGCGGTATCATCACCCATCCCCCCTTAAACAGCAGGTCCATAAATCTCAACTCCTGCGCTTTCTGTGCCGCCTGCGCTGCTGCTGTAGCAGCGGTGTCCGGGTTTATTGTTGA
This sequence comes from Pararcticibacter sp., assembly GCA_052039655.1. Taxonomy (GTDB): domain Bacteria; phylum Bacteroidota; class Bacteroidia; order Sphingobacteriales; family Sphingobacteriaceae; genus Arcticibacter. The sequence continues at coordinate 215 of JBQGEO010000366.1, read as the reverse complement.
ATCGATCTGTAATAGAAACATGTGTGTTATTGTTTTACTTTATCTTTTACTGTTAAAATCCAGGCCTCCCTGTTGAAACTGTTCTGTACTTTTCTCTTTTCCAGGTTGGCTTCTTCATAAGTTGTGTAAGAACCTAAGCTGATCTTGAATCTGGGCTTCCTCGTATCTTCATAAATAGAAGCCCGTATGCCCTTGTTTTTCATTACTTTAATATA
>JBQGEO010000365.1:0-2200 GCA_052039655.1 Pararcticibacter sp. | reverse complement strand
TTTTAATGAAAACGAACCTCCTTCTGATGAGCCGGAATACCTGGGTAAACTGAGTGCAAAGCTGTACGATGGCATGAGACAGGCAGATCCGGAAGCAGTTTGGGTAATGCAGGGATGGTTGTTTTACAGTGATCGCAAATTCTGGAAGGAGCCGCAAACAGAAGCTTTACTGAAAGCTGTACCCGGCGACAAAATGATCCTGCTCGACCTGGCTACGGAAATAGAGCCCGTATGGAAACGGACAAAAGCTTTTTACGGCAAGCCATGGATCTGGAACATGCTTCATAATTTCGGGGGAAACACGAATTTGTTTGGCCGTATGGATGTCATCGCCAAAGCCCCTGCAGAAGCATTGAATGACCCGAAGAGCGGAAGCATGAAAGGAATAGGACTGACAATGGAAGGGATTGAACAAAATCCAGTCATGTATGAACTAATGACATCCAATATATGGAGAAATACACCCATAGACCTTGATGAATGGCTGCCCCGCTATGTTCGTAACCGTTACGGTTCTGCCGACCCCCATGCCCTGAAGGCCTGGAATATTCTGCGAAACACTGTCTACAGGGTACCGGCTGACAAGTACATCAGGGACGGAGCTGAGTCCATTGTGCAGGCGAGGCCAACGCTTGATTCCATGACCCAATGGACTAAAACAAAACTGAATTACAATGCCGCAGACTTGCTGCCGGCCTGGGACGAGCTGATCAGCGCGGCTAAGACATGCAAAGCCAGTGACGGCTATCAATACGACCTGGTGGATTTAAGCAGACAGGTATTGGCCAACTACGCGCTTCCTTTACACCGCGAATTCGTTCAGGCTTACCGGGAAAAAGATCTGCGCCGTTTCCAGTCGGCATCTTCACGGTTTATCAACCTGATAGAGGATATGGACAAGCTTCTGGCTACCCGGAAAGATTTTATGCTGGGTCCCTGGGTTTCAGATGCCAGAAACTGGGGCACTGACAACGCTGAAAAAAACTTGTATGAAATGAATGCGAAAGACCTTATTACTCTCTGGGGCGGAGCAGACAACCCTCTGCATGAATACGCTTGCCGGCAATGGAGTGGATTGATGAATGATTTTTATAAGCCCCGGTGGCAACTATTTTTCAGCAGGGTCTCAGAAGCTCTTCAATCGCAGAAAGAACTTAACCAGAAAGTATTCAGCCAGGAAATCAAAAAATGGGAATGGCAATGGGTAAACCAGCAAAATGAATACCCGGTGAAGACAACGGGTGATCCTGTACAAGAAGCTATCGCGATGCACCAGAAATACCGGAAATTGATGCAGGGACTTCGTTTCTGATCCTGACATGGAGATCTTCAGAGAATAGTCCCCCTGATCGGTATTATTTGAATGGATCAGTTAAAGATCTGACTGATTAGTAAGGGAATATCAGGAAAGGAACAGCCGGAGGTATATCCTCTTGTCCGCCTTTAAACAATTCAATCACTTCATCACAGTGAAGATGGTTGTTTACCATCACCAGTAACTCGTTTTGCATACCATGTACAAGTACGTCCAGCACCTTTTGAGTTTGCTTTTCTTTAATGTTATCAAATCCCAGTTTCTCATATCGTACAATAGAGCCGATTGTTTCTGTGAAAAGGGACTTGGCATATGTCTGTTCCATATCCGGAAGGCCTTTTGCTGCGAGGTGGGCAAGAAGAATATGTGCATTAAAAGGCGTACCAAAGGAGGCGAGGAAGCGTACTATGTTTAACTGACTGTACCGTAAATCAGTGAGGTAAGCTATTCGTTCGAATGAAATGATCCCGCCTTTATCCGGTAAAAGCAGCAGGGGGCATCCTATCCTGGAAAGAATGGAACAGAATCCGCCAATTTCAGATACAGAGGCGCTGTCTGTTGAATACCCACGAACCACCATCCAGATGTCCTGCCCGTTAATGACGTCTGCCAGTTCTGACGTGACAAGTGACGATGCATCCAGTTCATTAATGGCAGGGACAAATTTATCCAGCGATGCTTCAAACAGGTCGAAATTTAGGTCTTGCTCAACTTCCTGTACCGGAAGCCCAGGCTTTCCGCTCCTCCCTGCAGTTACAAGCACTTGTTTCGGTTTCTTTTTTAAGTTTGCAATCAGAATATCGGCCTGATGCTGTTGGGCAATGTGCATGACATTTTTAGCAGCCATTATCGAAGCGTCCGAACCATCATTGATAAAAAGGATCT
>JBQGEO010000364.1:0-4403 GCA_052039655.1 Pararcticibacter sp. | reverse complement strand
CTGGTACCAGATACATCCTTTAATCCCATATCCAATCACAGGATGAAGCATCCCGTTAAAAAGAGTTGTCGGAGTACGGTTAACGACCTTGATAGAGTCGCTTTTACCAGGGATCTTAATTTCAGGAAAAGACTTTAATACATCAGGATCCATCCATGCTTCTATGGTAGAACCCCCATAACTGACGTTGATCAGTCCTACGGGAACATCCAGCATCTCATTAAGCAGGCGACCGAAGAAATAACCTGTGGCACTAAAATTTGATACAGTCTCAGGCCCCGCTACTTTCCAGAGTGAAGGCTTGCTGTTCGCCTGTACCTCCTTCTGTGAAGAACGGGGTACGGTATAGATCCTCAGGTTCTTGTTCCGGGACTTTAATATCGCGTCGTTTGAACCGATTATTGGCTGCCCCTTAAATCCCTTTAAAGGCATTTCCATGTTGGATTGCCCTGTGCAAAGCCAAACCTCCCCGATCAGGATGTTGCTCAGCTTAACAGGTGTTCCATCACTTATCGTGAGCTCATAAGGCCCCCCCGCAGAAGGAGTAGAAACGGTTGCCTTCCACTTTCCCGCTTTATCAGCCTTCACAGAATAACTCTTCCCATCCCATGAGGTCACCACATTGACAGCGGCCCCTTCCTTCGCCCATCCCCATACGGGAACCTGCGCCTGCTGTTGCAGAACCATGTTATCCGTAAATATAGACGGAAGTTTCACCTGCGCTTTCATTCCGAATGAAGCGCAGAAAAAGAATATAAATATGACTGTTCTTTTCATTGTTAATTAGCTTTCAGCTGTCAGCCATCGGCAATCAGCTCTTGTTTAGCTATTAGCCGTTGGTTGTTAGCAATGGGCTTTTTGACTGACCCATTTATCAATTAACGTTTAAAGCTATCGGCTATCAACTGTCGGCTATCAGTTGTCAGCATTTTGCAAGCTCCCATTTTGTTTACTTGTTATTTGCGAATGACAGTCGCTTTGGATATTTGAACTTACTATCTGCGTTAATCATTCAACTTTTTGCTTACCACTTATAACTTACTACTTATAACTTACTAATTATAACTCCCCCTACCTCACCGGTATCCATACCTCCATATCAGTATGTCCCCTGTTTCCCCAGGCGTAGTAAGGAACCAGGCGGATCTTCACAGATTCCGGTTTATCCTGAGATATTTCGCGATATAGCTGGTTGCTCCAGTTCTTTTTGCCGGTAAGGATTCCTTCCCCTTCCAGGGCAACCAAATTGCTGCTGCTGACCGTTATCTCTTTGTGAGTAAAGGCAGCATTGGAAGGAATAGCTACGTCGAATATGTTCACGTTTTGAGGGAGGTCTTTTGCTTCGAGGCAATACACCACCGGGCCTCTTTTAACAGCAACCTGGTTGCGGGTTTCCTCTACCAGAGGATTAGATTCTACCAAGGTTGCATTCATCGGAAGAATGAGTTCAATATTGTCACCCTTCTTCCATTTCCTAGTTATGGTGGCATAAGTACCTGCTGTAAGCTCTTCCTGCTGTTCCTTACCGTTTATTTTTAAAGTCGCGCCTTTACACCATCCGGGAATGCGCATCATGACAGAAAATGCTTTTGATGGAGCAGATTCAAAGCTTACCCTGATATTTCCATCCCATGGATAAGCCGTTTCCTGTGTCAGTTTCACCAGTGACCCATCCTTCAGTTTCGTAGAAAGCTTGCTTCCTCCATATAAATTAAACCACAATCCCTTATCAGAAACACTGTAAAGATAGTTGTTCACTTCGGCAATAGTCCTGACTACGTTTGGCGGACAACAGTTAGAAAGAGCAATGTAGCCTACCCTGTCTTTAGACCAACGCTGCTGAAAAGGAAGATCATCCGAGTAGCTCAGAGGATTGGTGTATAAAAACTTTGTACCGTTCAGGCTGATTCCGGATAAAATACTATTATAAAGAGTCAGCTCAGCGATATCTGCATATTTTGCTTCACCAGACATCGTCAGCATTCTCCAGTTCCATAACATGTTCCCGATATTGGCACAGGTCTCACCATGAGCCGTAAAATTGGGCAGCTGATAATCCCGGCCGTAAGCCTGATGAATTTTCTGAACATCAGTCGGCTCGTAGGAAGTCCCGTCAGGAGATACTCCGTCATACAATGCCCCGCAGGCACCGGTAATATACATTTTATGCTGAGTCACATCATCCCACATCAGGTCAAGTCTTTTGAGTAATGATGTATCTCCCGTTTCGGCATATACATCGGCAACACCTGCATACAGGTAGTTAGCCCGGACAGCATGGCCCATGGCCTTCGTTTGTTTACGGAAAGGGATGCGGTCCTGATTATCATCCGTACCGTTTTCTACTAATCCCCTGATATCAATCAGGCTTTTTGAAAGTTCGAGATAACGCGGATCACGGGTAGTACGGTACATTTCTACTACTCCCATATAGTGAGAAGGGCAGATGGCATTTCTGGCAAGTTCGGGAGATGATTTCTTATAAAAGTTATACAGATAATCCGTTGACTTCTTAGCAATATTAAGAAGAGTAGTTTTCCCGGTTGCCCTGTAATGTACGCAGGCAGCAGTCATCAGGTGCCCCATATTGTAGGTTTCAAAATGGAGGCGGTCTTTAAACTCTGACGCTTTTCCTTTTGCATTACGCTCTTCGATCATAGTTGGCGTGTGAATATAGCCATCGGCTCTCTGACATTTAGCAATCACCGGGATAACCTCATCTATATACTTATCAAGCTTGGGGTCTTTGGTTATTGCATACATCGCACTCAGCGCTTCGATCAGCTTATAGAAGTCTCCGTCATGGAAAGGAGGTCCCGAATGTTTGCCTTCTTTCAAACCAGCAGCAATCTCGAAATTTCTGAAAGCATGCGCCACCTCAGGGTCTTTATAGAGGTTCCACATATAAGGGATCATGGAATCCTGACAAACTTTTAAGCGTTCGGCCCAGAAACCGCTTGTCAGTCTGACATCGCCCATATTGACATTTTTCAACTTCACATAAGGGCTGGATGTAGTATTTACAAGGCTTTTATCCTGTCCGGAACTTTCATTTGCAAACATGGCCATGCCCGCAGATAAAGCTGTCAGAATTAAACCAGTCTTTAATTTATCTCTCATTATTCTAATCGTTATCATTTTTCTGAAAGGATGTTAACCGGTTCTGTCAGTCCGGCTTTCAATAAAGGACGCTTTCCGAGGCGGAAAGGAGCTGTAGTGCGGGTTACACGCTGGTTTTCGGGCAATGTCTGATCATGCTGCATCCGGTTAAACCAGGTATTGGTCACTTCAATCACAAGCTCATTCTTTCCCTTCTTCAGGGCATCGGTGATGTCTACCCGGTAAGGAGCCGTCCAGGCCACTCCACAGCTTACGCCGTTTAGTTTTACTTCCGCTATATTGGCAACATGTCCAAGATCAATCCAGAAGCGTTCTCCGGCTTTAGACTTCTTCCATTTAAAAACATTATGATATGCAGCCGTACCTGAATAGTAACGGATCAATGTGTCCTGATTCTGGCTCCAATCAGTGAGCTGCTTAAATACCACGGGGTTCTCAGGGCCACCAAAAGCACTGTTAAACCGGACGGACCAGTCGCCGCCGATTGTGCTGACTTTCTGAAACTCCAGTCTGTTGTTCACTTTACCATCATTCGCCTGAGCTGCTTTATCCCTGAATATGATAAAATAAGAAGCATTGGGTGCAAACACCAATGGCAGGTCAATACGCTCTCCGGCGGCATTCCAGGTACCCGCACTGATCGTTCTTCCTGTTACAGGATCATAAATTTCAGGAGTCTTATCCTTTACCCTGAATGAAAGCAGGAGCTCTTTCTCCAGAGAATCCTGGTTAGACACGAAATAAATCTCAGAGTCAGGGGTACTCCGGTGGTTCCAGGCAATTTTACCCGGATTTCCATTGTTCTTGCCTGCTGCTGTAAAATCGCGTGCGATTCCCATAAAATCAAATGATTCGGCAGCAAGCGGACCTTGTATTACCCTTCCTTTCTCAACCTGTTTCATCATAACAGGTGCTGAACCGCTTTGTACGGCAGCAAAAGTGCCGCCCCATAATTCCTCAGCCACTTTCTCCAGCTTTTTATCCGGATCTGCGAAATCCTTCAAACCCGGAGAAGAAACCGGGCGATCTCCCAGAACTACAGTTGCGCCATTTTTCACAAGCTGAAGCAAACGTTCGGCAACATGGGTATTCATTACACCAGCAGTGGGTTCCATCTGGTGTTTTACCGGCAGAACAAGAACTGCGTAACTTGCACCTCCCGGCAATTCGATGCGGCCATTACGAACCACTGCAAGATTAAGCAATGCATCTGCATTGAATGAGTCGTATGCATATCCCCGGAAGGGGTCCGTCCACTTTGCCGGATCCGCCCTATTCGCGAC
>JBQGEO010000363.1:0-1877 GCA_052039655.1 Pararcticibacter sp. | reverse complement strand
AGGCAGGATCAAACAGGAACATCACATTATTGGGATATCCCCAGTGTCAGTGTGCCTGAAAGGAAACTCCGCGTTCCTTACCATAACCGCTCATCAAGTCGAGATTGATCGTGTAAGCCAGAGGCTTTTTATTCTGCAAGGCCGATTTTCTGATCAACGAAACATTCGACCAGGCTCCTGCTCCGTTAAAGCCATTAGAAGTAAGTATCTCCTGAGTTTGCCTGATCCAATTGTCCTCATTTCCAAACTTATCTTTCAGTGCCTGTTTGTTCCTGTCGGAAGCCCCCATACTGACGGCATTGAGTGCATTATGCAGGAAGTAGTAACCTTCCGGATCTATTGCCCACCAGCGGCCGTCAATCTTTTTGATATAAAAGAATCCGGTTGCTTTCGTTTTCTTATCCGTCCTGCCGCCATACTTGCTTAACCTTACGGTTGAAGGGATAAATCCCTTCAATTGCGCAACAGTGCGGGTTGGATACTCCTTATATTCCGTAAAAGCATTTGATCCGTCCTTATGGTTAATTCCTTTCCTCGCAGCAACCCGAAGAGTATATTCCGTAGTGTCCTGTGCAAAAGCCTGAAAAGACATCAGGCAAAGCGCTAAAAGATATTTACTTCCCCCCGTTAACATGACTTCCTTTATATTGATTTTCCTTCTCATCATAGAACTTTTTCAGCACGTAGAATGCCTTTTTCTTTACACCGGTGTCGGAATAAAGGCCCTTGCGGTTAAAGAAATTCTGGTATATAGGATGCGGCCTTCTTGGCGATTTAAAATCGGCAAGGATCCAGGGCGTCATTCCCCGGAGACCATCGACTGTGCTCAGCATACGCAGTTGCGCCTTATAAAGCGCTTCCTGGTATTCTTCCGTCCAGCGGGTGTCTTCATATCCGTTAAATACAGCCAAAGCAACACCACCCAACTCGGTTATAAATAAAGTCTTATCGTACATAATATTAAAATGATATTTGCTCAGTTCTTTAGGTGTACCTCCCCAGTACCACGCACCGTACTCATTAAAGCTCGTAACATCCAGTTTCTCCCCAAGTGAGTCGTCTACTACCACTTCAGTACCTACCCGGTGGACCTCCAGTGCAGCGCCTACCAACCTGGTATTATCTGCAGCACGGACATGGGAAATCAGGCTGCTCATAAATTTATATCTCGAATCGCTTAGCGGTGTCTCGTTGCCGACTGACCAGATGATCACACTTGCCCGGTTTTTGTCCCTTGTTATAAGCGTATTCAACTGGCTTTCTGCATTCCGGTAAGTATCCGGATTATCCCATTCAATCGTCCAGTATACAGGTACTTCCGCCCATACCAGCAATCCCATCTCATCCGCAAGCTTTACCATTTTCTCATTATGCGGGTAATGCGCCAGACGCACGAAGTTGCAGTTCAGTTCCTTCGCCCAGCTCAGGAGCATTTTAAGATCACCCTCCGATCTTGCCCGTCCTGCTATCAATGGATTCTCATCATGAATGGAAATCCCCCTCAGAAAAACAGACTTGCCATTCAGAAGAATATCTTTTCCCCGGGTAACAATACTCCTGAAACCGATCCGGTCTGTAATTTTATCAGTCGCTGCCTGAACAGAAACAGTATAAAGCTTAGGGTTTTGGGGAGACCAGAAGATTATTTTGCCCGCAGGAAGGCTCATAGTCAATTGTGCCCGGCCTGAAGCATCTGTCTTTACTGTTTTTTCTATACCCGCTTCAGGGATGGAGACCTTCACTGTTTGCCCTGCACCCTGTGCCGACAACTGAACAAATCCGTCTATTTGTGTTAAACTGCCCTTTGCAAGCTGTATTTTGTAGTCAGAAATAAAAGATTCAGGAGTTTCCGCGATAAAGACATCCCGGGTGATCCC
>JBQGEO010000362.1:0-2250 GCA_052039655.1 Pararcticibacter sp. | reverse complement strand
AACAGACATTTTAAAAGTCCGTAACATTTTCCCACACCCCCGGGGTGTATAAAAAATTTCATACTTTTGTTAAGTTAAAAGGTGAACAAATCAACCTGGTGCCAACAGGTTGTGAAATTTAAGTCATCTGATTTTTTGAGGGGATTGGTGCCAACAATCCCCTTTTTCGTGGTTAAGTAACTGTTTTTTCCTGCATATATTTTTCGTTGATTAGTTAATATATTTTTGAATCTGTCAATTCAGACAGACGATATCGCACATGAAAGCTTCCTTAACATATATATCCTTTGTTAACTAATATATATAGACAATGTCCCCTTCGATCCTGTACTGAAAAGGATCTGCCGTTTGAAGGGCCTTTAAAACCGCATGAAGAGGCTCCCCCGCAAATGTCACAGTATACCGCACCTGCTTGAGCTGTTCATTTTTTATCCTGATAGTAACATTATACCAACGTTCCAGGCTCCGGCAAACTTCGTCCAGTGGCTCATCCTTAAATACCAGCTTATTCTGTATCCAGGAAGTTTCCACAATAGCCGAATCCTGCTTTCTCATGTAAGTGATCTCGGTAAGAGCATTATCAGGAAGATCTATCCTCTCCTCCTGTTCTTTGCTTCCGGCAGATGACCCTTTTAACGGAGAAAAGTTTACAATAAGCTTTTCTGTCGGCTTCAAAATAACCTTGTCTTCCGGACGGTCTTTCAGTGTCACTTCCACTGCCCCTTTTATAAGAGTTGTCTCACTGGTTGATTCATCAGGATATGCCTTTACATTAAATTCAGTTCCCAGCACGCGAACGTTCATCTTCTCTGTATGAATCACGAAAGGATGCTCCCGGTCTTTCTTTACATCAAAATATGCTTCTCCAACCAGGTATACTTCCCTGCCACCGTCCGGAGCGTTTGCCCTGTATCGTAACTTACTTGAAGAGTTTAGGGAGATCCTGGTTCCGTCCGGCAATGAAAAGTAAGCCTTCTGCCCTCTCTTCGTCACCTTTTCCAGCCATGTATCCTTGCCGGCAGGGATATTTGGCTGATACAGTCTGTACAACCACACCGAGATCACTCCCACCGCAAGTACAGCCGCAATACGTCGCCACCTGTATGGCCTGAATGCCCTTTTCCTGGGCTCTTCGTTCATTACTTTCACCTCCGGCCCCGCCTGTTCGATCTTCTGGTAGATCTTTCTTAGCAAATTCTCACTGTTTGTTTGATTTGAAGAATGCTCCGACCAGTATAATTTGAATAATTGGTATCGCTTCATATAAGAGTCATCCGCCAGTGCTTGCCGGAATTCCTCTTTTTCACCGGGAAGAATCTCCCCGGATAGATCTTTTAAAAGCAGCTCTGTAAACCTGTCTTCTGTCATCCTGAATAAGGGATATTATCCTTTTTGTCAAGGACAATTTTTTTCGGAGATATGCTTACAGGAAATTTAGTTTTTTTTCACTTTTCTCAAAAAAGAAGAGATGAGTCTCGTGAGAGAACAAAGAAGAAGTGTTGATAAAGATCAGAAGCCCTGAATTCAGACGTCTTAAAAAACAAGTGATAACAAAACAAAAAAGGCAACACTCAACAATATATGAGTATTTGGAGACAGCAGATCAGATTTAACATAAGGCAGCATAATGAGGTTTAGTTTTTTCATCGCCCTGAAAAGCTGTGTCTGAACAGTTCTTTGCGAGATCCCCAGGATCAAGGCAACATCCTTGTATTTCATTCCATCATCTTTTACCAGCCTGAAAATGATCCGGCATTGGCGGGGAAGAGAATCAATGGCCTGATTCAGCTTAAAGATCAGCTCCCGCTTTTCCATCTCTACATCGGGACAATGAGTGTCAACCAGGTGAAGGGAGGAATCTTCCAGTGCAACGATATGAATGCTGGAGAACTTTTTAATATGATTTAATGCCAGATTTTTTACAGAGATAAACAGGTACGTTTCAGCGTTCCGAACATGTTTCAGATCTTGTCTCTGAGTCCAGACCTTTACGAAAACATCTGACACGATCTCTTCCGCCACTTCCTTCTGATGTACATAAAAAAGTCCGAACTTTATAAGACGGGAGTTTAAAGCATAAAAAAGTTCTTCGAAAGCCTTCTCATCGCTTTTCTCAACGATACGCAACCATAGCTCCTGAATGTTGTAGATCTTCTTCAAATGAATGCGCTTTAAAATACTAAGCTAGTGAATAATTCAGCAAGAAACTTACCCCATTATTAAAAATAAATTAACACTATGGCAGCACAC
>JBQGEO010000361.1:0-4250 GCA_052039655.1 Pararcticibacter sp. | reverse complement strand
AAACCCGCTCCATATCCCGGTCGAAAGCATAATATCCGGCCCAGAGGATCAGGCCCACATTCTTTGAATTTGCATAAGCTACCAGGTTCTTCAGATCTATTTCGGGCACGACACTGAACAAGTCGGCTTTCAGATTCACAGCCCACCCTTCATCGAGTATGACATATTCGATCTTGTTCTTCGACGCAAAATCGATATACGCCTTATAGGTATCATTATTTACACCGGCTTCAAAGTCTACATTCGAAAGGCCCCAGTGGTTCCACCATTCCCAGGCCACCTTTCCCGGTTTGATCCACGAAAGGTCGGTTAACCGGGTGGGGGATGCCAGCTTATAAACCATGTCGTTATCCGCCAGTTCTTTATCCTCTGTAGAAACGATAATGATCCGCCATGGAAATTTAGATTTCGCTTTACTCTTCGCAATATAAGGCTGCCGGGATGTCACCAGCTGCTGTAACTGGTTGTGCCCTCCCTGTTCTGTTGCGGCCGGATATGGAGCGAAACTGGAACTGAGCGATAGCGATCCTGTCTTATTACTGAGGAACATTCCCGGGTAGCTCTCCAGGTCCGACTCGGCAAGGCAGATTTTCCTGCCCTTATCCAGGCTGACCACCAAAGGAGTAAAAGCCAGCTTTTCCCTGTTCATCCTGCTCAGCGGAGCGTACGTATATTCGTTCTCAAATGAATTGAAGAACTGGCTTTCGAGGTCTTTAAATTTTCCTTTTACATACGGAACATAAGCAGGATAATCCTTCTCAAAGTTAAATGAGGCCTCTTCGTTTTTTACGACAATGTCCTGAGTTCCAGTGGATACGAACCGGTAGGCTATTCCTTCGTTATAAGCACGGAAGATCAAACTGAAATTCTCCCTGAAAGAAAGTATCAGTTCGTTGTAATGGTCTGTTATTTTGTTTCTTTTATAGAAGTGGGCATCTATCTCCTGCCTTACAGAACTTGTTTTCGCGTTTTGCAGTTTAGAGCCTCTGCCCCAGGTCACTCCCTTGTCCAGTTCCATTGAAAGGCTGGACGGCTTTAACAGGATATCTCCTTCATACGAGACAGAATAGCTCACCTGGTCACCTGTAGAAACAGTTGCGGTCAGCCTGCCGTCAGGTGATTTTAACTGGTATTTTTTCTGTCCCCGCAGATCGGTGACGAGGGTAAATAAGAAAATGGTAAAGAGGAGGTACTTCATCGTTCTATTTATTGTGGATTATTTCGTAACGGTACATAACAAAGTCATTCACACCTGGAAGTGTGACTTCAATGGCGCCGTTCCGGCTGGTTGTTGTGGTCATGGCCTTTCCGTTTCCTAAAACGGGGGTGCACTTTATCCGGGTTCCTTCACTTAGCCAGGTGTTAACAAAACCAACCTTGTCCGGCGTGTTTTCCCTGTAAAAGATGAAATAGCCCGTATCCCCCTTTACCGATTGAAAACCGGTCCAGGACTTTCCTGAAGGCTCTTCCCCGATTGGAAGAATGATACCTGTATGGAAATCATGCTGTATCTTTTTATATGCTTTTATCAGTTGCCCGATGCCCAGGGCTTCTTTTGGTAAGCCGCTTCCTTCAAACCAGGCCAGTGGCTGGCCGGCCATCGTGGTAGCGAATAAATATTCGAACGGATAATTGTGCGGAGCAAACATATCGTTGCCGTACTTGCCGGAATTCCTCCATTTGTTCAGGAATTCTATCTGGAGTTTTTCAGCAGGAACATATTTCGACAATTGCCACAAATTCCTCAATGTCCAGTATGGATAGTAATTCTGCCAGTCGGTGTAACGGTTTTCCAGGAAAATATTCCCGTATTCATTAAAAGTATGATACCCGCCCCGGCGCCCGGCGGTCGCATCGAGGTTGAACACTACCTGGTTATTTGTCTTTTCCAGAACAGTGTCGAATAGCCGGCGGAGATTGATCTCCGATTGCCTGGTGGGAATAGCTAACCCATCAATTTTAAAGGTGCGGATGCCATATTCCTTATACAGGCTGACGATGGCCTGAACATCTTTCTCCCAATCGGCATAATCATTCTGGACACTTGGATTAAACCAGAGGCAAATCTCGACACCGAGTTCCTTCCCTCGTTTTACAACAGGATGCAGTCCCCGCGGATATTTTGCAGGGTCAGGTTTCCAATAGTCAGGGTTATCCCAGATATTTTTGAACGAACCTCTTGCAACTGCCGAATTTGGGCTCTTTCCTGATTGCCAGCCATCATCAATCTGAAAATGTGAGATCCCCAACTCTGCCGCGCGGCTCACCTCTATAAGGCTGAATTTCTCGTTTACTTTCGAATCCTGGCTGCGGTCGCCCCAGGTATTCATCATCACCATCTCATCTCTTTCAGGTAATAACTTCCGCAGGTTTTTCTGGTAGTTCCGCAGGGCCGTAAGCTGATTTAATTCTGATCCGCTATAAACACCCATGACAACGCCGTAGGCTTTTCTCCATTCACCAGGCAGAATGTCTTTTTGAGTCATCCCAAGACCATTCACCATGAAATGGCCGAACTCGGTCGTGAAATCGTATCCGGCATATGCCAGTTGTGTACTCGATGACGGTGCTTCCTTCAGAAAGAAAAACCCCTTGTTGTTTTCATTATTATGGGCGAAAAGAAGATTCCCCCTGTAGGTGTTTTTGCGATAGGGGATGATCTTTCGTTCAGATACAAGATTATTGTTCCAGTCAGTCACATCGAAAAACTCTATGACCTTTGTCTGCCAGTGAAATCCGTCCAGCTTTATCTGATCCAGTATCGCAGTTACCTGCTTAGACTTCATGTCTTCAGCAAACTCAATATTTTTGAGATCAGCCGGATTGGCCGCTGTTCCATCAGGAATAGCGTCAGAGCTGCCTTTCAGGTAAATGTCACAGGCAATCACCGGGCTGTCGCTATAGACACGGTATATTTTCTTAATATATAAGGCTCCCAGCGAAAAGCTTACCTCCGTTTCCAGGTAAGCCGGATGAATAGCGTTCTCCCTGATCTTTTCCGAAGCATACGATGTATTGGAGATCTGGTCTGCATCTTTTGAAATATGGAAATCGGGAGTTTTTGCCTTGTTCAGCCAGCACTGGCCGGACGATTTATCCGTCAGGCTGTAGGTGATCACGTTCCCTTTATTCCAGATAAATTTGCGTTCTATTAACCCGTTGCCGATAACCAGCGTGTCATTCTGTAAATGGCTGTAACATCCGCTCTGAGAGTAAGCCGGTAACAGGGGAACTAAAGCTAAAAGAATTAAGAATATTCGGTTTATCTTCATCTTTCTTTATCTGGAATCAGTATGACATGGACTGCAACCTGTCAGGTCATGCCATACTGAAATGCTGTTCTATTGTACCTCGACATCAAGAAGTTTCACCCATCCGTCAGTTGTCATGTCGCCATTAACGGCCAGCCTGATGCCCGGCTTATTGTCCAGGGATGTATCTACGATTGCTACAGCCCAGGAATAAGTACCCGCAGGCAGATCAACTGTTGGTTTGAATTCATAAGACACAGGGTTGTCCTTCAGCCAGGTGGAAGGCTCGCTGTCCTTATCTACAAAAACCTTTTTTACATTATTCTGAGCATCGACCAGAGCAAAAGCAACTTTGTATTTATAATTCCATTGCGGGATGTTGTTAGGGAAGTATCCCCAGCCTGTATTCCTCCAGCGGTGGGTGATAGTCGTTTCGGCTCCTGATTTGATTTTCTCCGGCAAGTATACCCGGTCCGGGTATAACCTGTAGCCTCCCTCTGATACAAAACGCTGAACCAGGGTGAAGGACTTTTGGAACCATGATTCTATTTCCCCTACACGAAAGTCCATCATGTTGACGCATGCTTCAGATGATGCGTCAAACTCGCCTTGCCTGACGTCTTCGGGGTGTCCTTCCCTGTATTTGCCGTTGGGATCGGTCCAGTAACGGTGAGTTCCGGTAGTGATCCATCCCCCTTCCATAATGATCGGCCGCTTAAAATTCCATGATTTGGCAAATAGTTTCTCCCAGCTTTGATAGTACTCACTCATCCCGAATGCGTCCTGCCTGATACTGTAGCCTTTATTGATAGCTTTCGCCAGCAGCCGGTCGCTGTTGGGGTTTGCCGCGCCCCAGCTGGTAGGATGCCCGACCACGCGGTGGTAGTTAATCACGAGAGGAACTTTTGTGAACGTCCGGGTGTAAAGGTCCGTCACCCAGTCCAGCACCTCTTCTTTAAGCCTTTCTGTATTTGCGCCGGTAGACGTATTGGGATCTTC
>JBQGEO010000360.1:0-4423 GCA_052039655.1 Pararcticibacter sp. | reverse complement strand
GGAAATACCGTCTCGAATTTGTCATCTACCCGGGCCCTTCGCGACGTTACTGAACGGGCGGGGGCGGAATATAACGCTGCTGCTGTGGGTGAAGTGAATGTTGTGAACAAGATGAAAGAAACCGGGGCTGTTATTGGCGGGGAAGGTAACGGAGGGGTCATTTACCCCGAGCTTCACTATGGCCGGGATGCACTGGTTGGTATTGCGCTGTTCCTCACTCACCTCGCTCATTCCGGAAAGCCTGTTTCTGCTCTCAGGAACTCTTATCCTGAATATTATATTTCCAAGAACAAGATCACGCTCACCGCCGGAATGGACATAGACGGCCTTCTGGAGAAGATTCGTGAAAAATATAAACAGCATCCGCATTCAACTATTGACGGGTTGAAGATCGACTTCGAAAGAGAATGGGTACATCTGCGGCGCTCCAATACAGAACCTATTATCAGGATCTATTCAGAGGGTAATTCAGAAACTATTGCTAATAATCTGGCTAACAAGATCATCAGCGATATCAAAGAAGTTCTGCAGGAGAACAACGACTAACAATGAGGATTTATCTTGATAATGCCGCAACAACGGCCATTGACACCGAAGTCTTAAAGGAAATGTATGAACTGATGGAAACCCAGCACGGGAATCCATCTTCTATTCATTCTCATGGGAGGGAAGCGCGCGCGGTTGTGGAAAAAGCACGGAAGACTGTTGCGAACCTCCTGCAGGCGGCTCCTGCTGAAATATTTTTCACTTCTGGAGGGACTGAAGCCGATAATATGGCCATCCGGTGCGGAATCACCGATAACGGGATAAAACATGCCATCACCTCCCGGATTGAACATCATGCTGTTCTTCATACCCTCGAAGCGCTGGAGAAAAGCGGACTTATTTCTTTGAGCTTTGTCAAAACCGACTCCTGTGGGAATATCGATCTGCAGCATCTCGAAGAGCTGCTGTCTGCCCACGGACGCAGCTTTGTATCTCTGATGCATGCCAATAATGAACTCGGAACATTAACCGATATCAAAGCGGTAGGGGAGTTATGCTCGCAGTATGACAGCATTTTTCATTGCGATACCGTTCAGACAATGGGTCATTATCCCCATAATCTCCGGGAATTGAAGGTGCATTTTATCACTTGTGCCGCCCACAAGTTTCACGGCCCTAAGGGTGTAGGATTTCTTTATATTAATCATGATGTAAAGATCAATCCTCTTATTTACGGAGGTTCCCAGGAAAGAAATATGAGAGGCGGGACTGAAAATATATACGGCATAGCAGGGTTGGCGAAAGCTCTCAGTATTTGCTACCAGGAAATGGATGAGCACAAAGCCCACATTCAGGCGCTGAAAACATATATGAAGGAAGCCCTGGTGGAAAATATACCCGGAGTACTCTTTAATGGAGAAACGGATCCTGAAAAAAGCCTTTATACGGTATTAAATGTCTCGTTCCCCGAGATGGAAATGGCCGACATGCTTCTCTTTAACCTGGATATCGCCGGTATTTCGGTATCCGGAGGAAGTGCCTGCAGCTCAGGTTCTAACATCGGATCACATGTGCTGGAAGCAATTGGTGCTAATCCTGACCGGCCTGCTGTCCGTTTTTCATTCAGCAAGTTCAATACAAAGGACGAAATAGACTATACTATCAGTAAGCTGAAGGAAATTTGTTCCGTTTAGGCCTTTTAAGCAATCCATAATTATTTTTTCTTTATTCAAACAAACAGGGTAAGGCTGAGTGTTTATACTAATAGTTAGAACATTAAGCTGATACCCTATGACACTATTTCATGAGAACTCCCCTGTACTTCAGGAGGATTTGCGAGTCGATGCTTTGTTGGATGTGAAAATAGGCCCCCCCGAGGAGCCTGAAGAGGATGATGATCTTAGGTATGATGACGATGATCTCGGGGAGAATTCCGAAATAACGCCAATAGGTGACGATCTTGACGACGACGATGATTTAAACGCCCTCAGAACGGGACCACTCGATGATGACGATGATTTGTCTGACGACGATGAGGACTGGGATGTTGAAACCGAACAATATATCGATGATGAGGATGAAATCGTAGATATCACCAACGGCCCGATTGATCCGGAAGACGATGATGATGATCCCTTTGATGATGATGATGACTTGTTGATGGACGATGAGGAACCGGTAGAGGATGACGATGAAGAAGTATGGGACGATGATGAGCTTCCCGTAGATGATGATGATACCGAAGCTACCACGGAAACAGATGCACCTCAGACGCTTAATACCGACAACCATGGTGTTTCTTCCCGGAAGGAGGTGAGAGGTACCGGTAGAATGGTTGGCCACGAACCTGGTATTCCAGGCGGCTTAGGTGATCAAATCTGATTCGTTATGACTGACGAAAAGGCAAAACATAACCACACCGGACAGCAGCCTACGGACATACCTTCTGAAAAGCTCATTAACCCGCCACAGAAAAAACGGAAAAAGAAAACAGACCGCGACAGCGGTTTTAATTCAACAGGAAAAGATCCCATGCTCGGAGGCCAGGGGATAAGGTGAGTCTTAAAGTTATAAGTAGTAAGTTATAAGTTTTAAGTTTTTTTAGTAAGTTATAAGCTGTAAGTCTTTGGTTTTAAGTTGTGACTTATAAGACAAGTTATAAATCTTAAGTTATACATAACCACAATCTGCGATATATCCTTACTTAAAACTTATAACTTACTACTTACAAACTTATCTTATCCCTTCATCATAGCCAGGAAAGACGACAGCTTCTCTTTCATTTCCCGTCTGTCGGTAATGAAATCAAGAAAGCCGTGCTCCAGTACGAATTCAGATGTTTGAAAGCCCTTGGGAAGGTCCTTTTTTATCGTTTCTTTTATTACACGTGGACCTGCGAATCCTATAAGCGCCTCTGGTTCCGCAATGTTAATGTCGCCCAGCATGGCATAAGAAGCCGTTACTCCTCCCGTGGTCGGATCCGTGAGCAGGGAAATATACGGAACCTTAGCCTTGCTTAATAAAGCAAGCTTGGCAGAAGTTTTAGCCATTTGCATTAAGCTGAATGCTGCTTCCATCATCCTGGCTCCTCCGGATTTCGAAATAAGGAGGAACGGTACTTTATGCTCCAGGCAATGATCGATAGATCGGGAGATCTTTTCTCCTACCACAGAGCCCATTGAACCTCCGATAAAATTGAAGTCCATACATGCAATCACAATATCATGGCCATTCAGCTGCCCGTAGGCAGATCTTATTGCATCGTTAAGGCCTGTTTTGGCATAACTCTCTTCCAGCCTTTGTGTGTATTTCTTTGTATCCTTAAAATTCAGAGGGTCGCCCGAACGCATATTTGGATACAATTCCGTAAACTGATCGTCATCAAAAAGAACAGAAAAATATTCTTTCGAGCCTATCCGCAAATGATAGCTGCAATAATGACAAACGTATTTGTTCTCTACCTGTTCGGCATAATGCAAAGGTTTTTTGCATTGCGGACACTTGTTCCATAAACCGTCAGGAGCTTCTTTCTTTTCTTTAGTAGAAGTTATAATTCCTTTTTTCTCTCTTTTAAACCAAGCCATATCAAATGGAATAAGCACTGCAAATAAACGAAAATTTTAAGAAATGCGTTCTTATATAAAGGCACATATCATTCTTTTATTCCCCTTGCCCCTTATTCTGCCGGGAATGTGAAGACGAAGAGAAAGAATGTAATAGCATTAAATTTAATGATCTATATCACATAAGATAAACTTAAAATCGTTATTTTCGGGACTTCTTAAAAGACGTTATAATATGAATCTGAAAAATTATAAAGGCGTTTTGTTTGGAGATGCAGTTCAGGAATTGTTTGAACAGGCAAAGAAACACCAATTCGCTTTAACAGCCGTAAACACCATTGGAACCAACTCTATCAATGCCGTAATGGAAACAGCAAAAGCTGTAAACTCCCCGGTGATCGTACAGTTATCAAATGGTGGTGCTCAGTTCTATGCAGGAAAATCATTGGATAATTCCAGTCTGCAGGCTTGTGTTTTAGGTGCTGTTTCTGCAGCAAGGCACGTACATCTGCTTGCTGAGCACTATGGTGTTGCTGTAATCCTTCATACAGACCATGCTGCTAAGAAATTATTACCCTGGATAGACGGTATGTTATCTCACGGAGAGCGTTTCCACAAGCAGTTCGGAAAGCCATTGTTCTCATCTCACATGCTCGATCTTTCTGAAGAGCCGATTGAAGAAAACCTGGAAATCAGTAAGAAGTACCTGGAGCGTATGAAAGCTCTTGGGATGACTGTCGAAATCGAGCTGGGTGTGACAGGCGGTGAAGAAGATGGTGTTGACAATTCTGATGTAGACAGTTCTAAATTATATACTCAGCCGGAAGAAGTGGCCTACGCATATAAGGAACTTAGCAGCGTAAGTCACCGTTTCA
>JBQGEO010000359.1:0-4544 GCA_052039655.1 Pararcticibacter sp. | reverse complement strand
TCCGCTTCCTACTGGGATAAACGAACGATGTCTCCCTCTTCTTTGCTGTTCTTTGTAGGGCTGAATAAAAAGGTAAAAGGCTTAAAGCATCACAACCTCTTCTTCGATGAGGATTTCGAAAAACATTCGGAGGAGATCTATCAGCAGCCTGCATGGCCCGAAAAGCCACTCTTCTATGTCTGCTGCCCTTCTAAAACAGATGCGTCGGTAGCTCCTCCTGAAGGAGAAAACCTGTTCTTCCTGATCCCGGTAGCACCCGGACTAACAGACACACCCGAAATAAGAGAGAAATACTTCAACCTGCTCATGCACCGGATCGAAACCATTACAGGAGAAAACATACGCGGCTCGATTGTGGTAAAAAGGAGCTATGCCATAAACGACTTTGTTAATGATTACCATTCTTTTAAAGGTAACGCATATGGTCTTGCAAACACCCTGCTCCAGACAGCCTTCCTGAAACCCAAGTTAAGGTCGCGGAAAGTGGATAATCTCCTTTTTACGGGACAATTAACTATTCCGGGACCGGGTGTTCCCCCTGCAATTATCTCGGGCCAGGTAGCGGCGGCCGAAGCGATAAAGATCATTGAAGGTCAGGCAGGCTGAAAACACCCGCAATCTTCGGCCTGAAGCTGATAACATGCTTCCTGGTATATCTCCCACAAACGATAACCACCGGACAGGTTATATACCCTGCTGAACCCGCTCTGCACCAGAATTCTTTGTGCCAGATAGCCTCTCAGACCTACCTGGCAATAAATGACAATTTTTCTGTCTGCCGGTAACTGATGGAGCCGCTCTCTGAGTTCATCAACAGGGATATTGAGGGCGCCTGGAATTGCTCCCCTATCGTGTTCTGCCTCGCTTCTGACGTCAAGCATTAAAGTATCATCTTCCAGTCGGCTGATGTCGCATGGGTAGATCACTTTCATACGGCCCGACAGGATATTATCGGCAACGAACCCCGCTATATTAACCGGATCTTTTGCTGACGAAAAAGGCGGCGCATACGCATGCTCAAATTCTGCAAGGTCATAAACCGTTCCGTTCCTTTGAATAATTGAGGCTAAAACATCCAGGCGCTTATCCGTTCCTTCATATCCTGCAACCTGGGCGCTTAAAAGTCTGCCTGAAACAGGCGCAAACGCTATCTGAATAGTTAGCTGCCTGGCTCCGGGATAATATCCGGCATGCGAGCCGCCGTGCGTAGTAGACACGATATTGCGTATCCCCTCCTTTTGCAGGTTTTTAGACGCCATGCCGGCAATCCCTACAGTCATATCAAACACCTTAACAATAGCTGTATTAATAGAACCCGGGTATTTCTGTACATTTCCTGCTACAAGGTTATTGGCGCAGATCCGGCCCTGCTTATTAGCCGGCCCAGCCAGGTACGCAGGCCCTGGTTTGCCGGTAAAAGGATTAGGAAACTCAATAGCATCCCCCACAGCATATATATCAGGATCTGAGGTTTGAAGAAACTCATTTACAATGATTCCGCCCGACTTGCCGGTCTCCAGGCCTGCGGCCAGCGCAAGCCGGGTGTCTGGCCTGACTCCGACCGACATAATGACAATATCGGCTTCTATGGAATCTCCATTACCCAGTTTAACCGAGAGTTCACCGTCCTGACGCTCAAAAGCTGAGACTGCTGCATCCAGGTACAGACGCACACCCTGTGTTCTTATATGTTGTTGTACTATTGCCGCGACATTAAAGTCAAGTGGCGGCAATATTTGAGACACCTTCTCAACTATACTAACTTCTAATCCCAGACGATGAAGATTTTCGGCCATTTCAAGCCCTACAAATCCGGCACCTATCACAACAGCCCTGCGGATCTCTCCGGAATGAATATATTGCTTTATCCCATCCATGTCTGATACGTTCCTGAGAGTGAATATCCCCTCCTCGTCAATCCCGGGAAGCGGGGGCCTTACCGGAAAGGCCCCCGGAGCCAGAACCAGTTTATCATAGTCCTCTTCATACACCTCACCGGTAACGCTGCATTTTGCCGTAACCTTTTTTTCCGCAGGATGAATCGCTGTTACCTCAGTATTCACCCTGACGTCTGTGTTAAATCTGCTTTTAAAAGAAGCAGCGGTCTGAATAAGAAGCTTATCCCGGTCTTTTATAACTTCCCCGATATAATAGGGCAAGCCGCAATTGGCGTAAGATATATACTTCCCTTTTTCAAAGATCACAATCTCTGCCGTTTCATCCATTCTACGCAAACGGGCCGCTGTTCCTGCTCCCCCGGCAACGCCGCCGATAATAACATACTTCATATACCGAATATTGTGGTTCAAAGAAAAGAAGTATATCCTGCCTAAAATGTAACTTTGATCACATTCTTCATTTTTTTTAACAATCTGATAAAAACATGTCTCAAAACCAGGCAACGGATAATCATTCTTCATCTTTCTTTCTCGGGAAACACTTCAGCCAGTTTGAGCCTGCGCTCAAAGAAAAGATAGCCGCGAATGCTTCCTTAAAGGAGTTTTCCGCCGGGGAACAGATCATGCAAACCGGGCAATATTTCAGGTCTACAGTTTTAATAGCCGAAGGCAGGGTAAAACTGTACAGGGAAGGTGCAGCAGGAGAAGAATTTTTCATCTACTATCTTGAGCCGGGCCAGGCATGTGCTTTGTCGATGATCTGCGCCACACGCCAGGAAACGAGCCAGATTATGGCCAAGGCGATTGAACCGACCATTGTCCTGACAATTCCCATACAGTTAATGGACGACCTGATGCGCGAGCACAAAACCTGGTATTACTTTGTGCTCGATTCTTACCGGAGCCGGTTTGAAGAACTCCTGACAGTAGTGGATAACGTCATTTTCAAGAGTATGGACGAACGCCTGGAATACTATCTGAAGCGGCAGTGCGAAAAGCTCCAGACGAAGCAACTCCGGATCACTCACCAGGAAATTGCCAACGATCTGAATTCATCCAGGGAAGTGATCTCAAGGCTTTTAAAGAAATTGGAACAGAACAGGCAGATCTCCCTCTTTAGAAATTATATTGAGTGCAACTTTTAGATCAGCCTCTGTGACAAGGATCACAAACATCCCCGCATTTATTTCATTTTTTTGCACCCGATGGAAATAACAGGCTATCTCGCAGCAGCGTTTATCGGCATATCCCTTGGGCTCACGGGAGGAGGAGGATCTGTTCTGACGGTTCCTGTCCTCGTGTACCTGTTTCATCTGAACCCGGTACCGGCTACTGCATACTCCCTTTTCATCGTCGGCAGTTCAAGTGCCGCAGGCGTACTGCCGAAATTCAAACAAGGGACGGTCGATCCCCGGATAGCTTTGATATTCGGAGCCCCCTCGCTTCTGGTTGTGTTTCTCTTCAGAAAAGTGATCGTCCCGATGATCCCGGAGGTAATTATACAAAATCATTATTTCACCATCCAAAAAGACGATGCGATCCTTATAATGTTCGCAGCACTGATGATCCTGGCGTCTCTGAGTATGCTGAGAGGAAAAGAAAAGGATCCCGGCCGCAATTTCACTCCCTCAGGCCGCGGGCTGATTGTAAATGGTATCGCAACCGGCATTGTTGCCGGACTTCTGGGAGCGGGAGGCGGCTTTATCATTATCCCTTCGCTGGTTGTTTTTGCAGGACTTGATATAAAGAAGGCAGTGGGCACCTCTCTTCTCATCATAGCAGTCAATTCCCTGGTCGGATTTACCGGCGATCTCTTTCACTTTGATATTAACTGGCCCCTCCTCCTTTCAGTAAGTGTCCTGGCCATTGCAGGGACGATAGTCGGCAACTACATTTCAGGCTTAATCTCTTCAGACAAACTAAGAAAGATCTTCGGCTGGTTCATCCTGGGGATGGGAGCCATAATTTTAATAACAGAAATACTTTAACAAACATGATCAACGCAATATCAGATTCAATCAGGCAACCATGGCCCTGGTACGTTTCAGGCTTTATGATTGCACTTGTCCTCGCTTTTATGCTGTTTACAGGCAAAACATTCGGCTTTTCGTCCAATCTTCGCACCTTGTGCACCCTGTGCGGGGCGGGCAGGAAATGGGCGTTCTTTAATTTCAATTGGAAAGATCAGGCATGGAACCTCCTTTTTCTCTTAGGCTCCATTCTGGGCGGCTTTATTACGTCCCATTTTCTTGAGAATGGACAAGCACTCGCACTTGCCTCATCCACAGTTCGGGATATTCAGAAATTAGGGATCAGCTTCACAGGTGAGATGCAGCCCGAACAACTTTTCGGACCGGAGGCTCTTTTTTCCGTAAAAGGTATCCTCATCCTGATCACCGGAGGCTTCCTGGTTGGCTTTGGCTCGCGTTATGCCGGTGGCTGTACATCGGGGCACGCGATAACCGGGCTCTCAAACCTTCAAAAGCCTTCATTAATTGCAGTAGCATGCTTCTTCATCGGGGGACTAATAATGACTCATTTACTCCTGCCTCTTATATTTTAAGTATGAAAGCACTTCGTTTTATTATAGCCGGAACAATTTTCGGAATCATTATGAGCAAATCTGAAGCGATTTCCTGGTACAGG
>JBQGEO010000358.1:0-4993 GCA_052039655.1 Pararcticibacter sp. | reverse complement strand
CATTAACGGTAAAAACACTGAGAAGCAGCAGCAAAATCAGATACGGAATCTTTTGAAATTGCTTTATTTCATTTTTCATTATTATCAGATTTATGAGAATAAATAAGTATGCTTTAATTATTTGATGGGCGGCGGCGTTCGGATGAAAAGACAGGGAAAGGTTTCCTGGCCCTAGCGTCGGATTTCGCCTGGTTTTTTGTTAAGTATCTTTTTTCATGTAAGTAATTCTTGGTTATTTAAAATCAGGTCTATAGGTGCACTGTTGTGTCCTTCTTATGGCCAGGTAATCGAATATTAGAACAAGCCGTGTTTACAATAGCAGGCTATGGCATGTAAGTAAAATGCTGGTTTAGCGATTTAAGAGAGTAATGTAGTTTTGATTTCATACACACTAAAGTTTAATTACGATGGTTTATTCAGGTCCGCAATTTTCGTCGAAATACTGAAATTATGTAGGCGCTTTCATTTCAATTGTTTTGGGTTAAAGTCAGTTTTATTTAATTCAAAGTTTCACACAGCCTTTTTTAGTCATGCTCCTGTTACCATCTTTGAACGTCCCAAATTTATCTTCGGCCTTCCAAACAGAGTGATCTCAATGTCGAAAAAAGTAGTATAAATGTCAATTGTACACTATACCAGTTCTTCCGCTGCATGCGGGACGGTTATGTACCCAGACCCTTTGGTTTGTGCCATCTTTCCTATGCACATCATTCAGACTCCCGGGTTTCTAAAGGCTTCCTTTTTACCGCTGTAGCGAAACTTCTGATACGTATTTATTTACGCAGCAGACCGGCTGTCAGGTTTTTGATCTGGTTTATACACATTGCCTGAGCTGGGATTTTCTATTTCATGATAAACAATGCCATGCTGCTACTAATAAATATTCCCTCTATAGCATATTTACTGTTGAACAGCACTAAAGGTGGATTTAATGTTTAGTATTTAAGGTTAATCAAATTGATACAACGAATCAAAGGAGCGAGCGGTTATATCAGTATTCGGAATGTAATAGAACCAGATCTTAAAAATTATACGCGAAAGTTTACCAACGCAGGCCGGCGCCTCCAGTAACGTTGCCGTAAGCGATATAATGCAATGTCACCGTGTAGAATATTCCGGTATGTACGGAAGAATATTGAGCCTGATTAGTCGTTGTAAAACTATCAATAAGTTGATTCGTCTGATTGTTTAATATTGTACAACTTCCCCAACCTTGATACCAGTAGCAGAAAAAAGATATCTCTGCGGCTCCATTAATATTTATCGTTTTTGTAATATCTGTGGGCCCAGAGGCCGTGACACCGTCAGAATAGTTGTATGCGAAACTGTTTGCAGATGCCGAAAAAATAACGAGGATAATTATTAATAACTTTTTCATTTTTTTAGGAGTTAAAGATTTAAAAGATTGATCTGGTTCTAATTTAATGTGCTTTATTGTAGTAAAGTTCCTACTGTGTAGGAAGTTAGCACTCTATTTGCACGAGCGCATATTTACTGGTAAATAGAGCCGCTTCAGTTTCGATTGAGACGGCTCTTATACGCAACCGAAAAATCATTTTGTTAAAGAGAAAAACAGGATAACCCGATGAACTTTTTTGTTACCATCGTAACTCTGCTAGCCCTATTGCATTTGAGGCGCAGGAGATTTTTAGTTCCAGTGAGTACCAATAACCTGTAAAGGCTGCGTTTTTTCCGGCACTAAAAGGCGCATAAGGTATTCTTTCAAAATTGAAATAGTCTATCAGTGTTCCTCCATGTTTTAAATACGCGTAGGCACTGGAGGTTGAGGAAACACCGAGGGCGCCGCTGGTAAAATTACAGCGGAATTCAATCTCAGTATAGGAGTTTATGTTGATGATTTCAGTGTCTTCTGTTGGTGATCCACTGTTTGAGTCAGATGACGCTGCAAAAATTCCGACACCGTTTTCGTAAGCGAAGCTACTTGCGGCCCCACCCAAAAGCATAAAGAGTAACAAGACGATTTTTTTCATAACACAAAGTTTAATTAATAATGATTGGAGAGATATGATGATTTTTCGGTTGCGCTTGACTGTACGATCAGTATTTTTTCCTGATATTTTTTCCGGACATGGATGTCGTTTATATCCGGTTCTATTACTGATTTATGCTTCAGAAACAAACATTTATCAATTAAGAATGATTTGAACACACCTTTGACGTCCTTTGAATCTTTAAGTGAGCCGATGAGCACTGGTTGGCATTGCATCAAAAGAGAATTCATTGGCTTTAAATATTTTGATTTCTTATTCCGGTAATTAATGATCCAGACTTAACGGGCGAATTTTCTGAGCTTCCGTTTTATAGTTATTTCGTTATATTTATAGTGAACTTCGCTGATCCAGCTTTCCCGTCGTCTGAAAGGGCCTGGACATCAACGGTGTACTTTCCGTCCATGTCAGATGTGAAAAAGCTCAACTCCGATTTTCCTTGTTCGTCAGTGCGTTGATCCGCACTCCAGAATAACGTAGTTCTGTAGTCGGGAGTACGAATAAAAGTTGAGCTGTCTCCATTGTACATTGGAGAGTAGAATTCTTTTTTTTGCTGAAAACCACTAAAGTCCATTACAAATGCTTTTTTCGGCAATTGATAGTTAGCCAGATCTCCATTATAGGAAAAGAAGCTGGCGATACCGGGAAAGATATTGCGGCCGTACAAATAGCTATCGGCCACTATTTCCAGGCGTTGTATTTTCAATGGATCTATCCTTGTAATAGCATTGCCTTCATCAAATAAGGGTATGCCGTCGATCAAAATCAGGGGGGGGCTGTCGTGAAAAGTTCCTGCTTCTGTGTTGTAGATCCGCATATGGTAAGCATCCTTCTTTGAAGAGATCATAAGTTCAGGTACATATTCCCGCAAGACTTCTTCCATGGTGGTAAAACGTACGTAATCGTCGAGGATGTAGACCTTATCCGGCTTTACGTAAAACGGCAGGTGTCTGCCTTGGTTAGTTGATAGCCTGCTGAGTGGCTTTGGATGATAGATGTTATTGATTTGCATCGCAACACTTTGATCAAGTAGTGATGTCGTATCCTCACGGAGATTCAATTCCGGTGGGATACGCTGTGCGTAGCTTTCTGAGTATGGCGGGTAGATTTCGATTTCTGTCAGACTGTCGGTACGGGGATCGATTTGTGCTATGAGTTCATGTGTTCGATACAGATCCTTAGTGAAGAAACTTAGATCGCCATTTGAATTTGAGGTAGCGGTATAAAATTGAGGATGCTGGCCAGACGCGGATAAAAAAGCCATTCTGCCAGATAAGGATGGACGGGAAACCGGGTTAATAATGCGCCCCCGGATGATGTGTCCTTCAATCTCCGGGAGGTACACGTATTTCGGAGAGGCCGGTTGCAATATGTCTTCCCATTTGAAACGGCGCCATCCGTGGGTTAGCATCAACAGATCTGTTTCAGCAGGTGTAGCATGATTGAAATACCAGTCCGCGTTTTCTATTTTTCCTTTTAGTTCTGATGTGAGCCATAGGCTTACTTCAATATTCTCACTTGTGAGGGTGGGCGCGCCGGATTTGTAAACCGACACGGAGTAAGTCCCCTTGGCTGGCAGATTACTAAGAGTCTGATCGATTTTTAATTGTACTTTTTCCCGCTTGCGATAGTTGATCTTATTGGCTGTTATTCCAACATCTAATAGGTTTTCCGGCTTTTTAAAATACAAACGTTCACAAAGAGCTTTACCATCACCGCTAAATAAGGTAAAGTGAGAGATGCCATCTCCCAGCATCTTCACCGGGATATGAAATCCTTGATGAATCTTATCTGTATCAAGCGAATCGGTGAATACGATGTTTTGCCCTGAATGGACGAAAAGTACAAATTTTCGAATTACCGGAGTATTACTTTGTACTGAAACTGACATGGTGGCTCCATCTTCTTTAGCAAGCATGACCACGCCTTTTTCAAAAATCCGAGGCAGTGAAGCATTAAAAATCGCCCCTGAAGCTGGCTTAGCCCATACCCTATAAGTTTCTCCGCTTTTCGGTCTGAAATTGAAGCGGCCCAAACCCGATTCTGAAGATTGAAATTTCACTATGGTGTCATTAGTGCTGTTAATTATAGCCGCCTGGAAATTGAAACTTTTTCCATGGCGATCAATTGCTTTGAAAGCAACGTTACAGGTAAGGTTTTCAACCAGGTTCCCGCCTTCGGGAAAAAACTGAATAGAATAGTGCTCTTTTTCGCCTGTAGCCGGAGGCGTTTCTTCTCTCAGGGTGTTGTAAACAGGTATGTCTTTGTGGAAGTAAAAGTCTGCACTGAAGTTTTTCATCCAGTTAGTATAGCTTCGCAGCGTGTAGTACCCTGATGGCAAATCCACCGGAATGTATAACGTTCCGTCGCCCCGGCCATGTTTCAGCGATATGGTTGATTGCAGCACGGGCTTCTTATTCCCATTTATTAGTTCTACGTAGACGACGCTGCTAGTTTTTGCCGGAAGGTTGGTATATGCTTCTGCGTAATATATGCTAAACCAGATGGTTTCGCCAGCGAGGTAAGAACCTCTATCAGTATGCACGAAAATCTTTTCCTGAAAGTTATTTTGCAGGTAGGTGCTAAATTTAGTTTTGATCTCTTTGATATCCTGGGCAATACACCGGCTTGCTTGTGAGATGTTCAATAAAAGGATAAAAACAGTAATATTTCTCATTTTGAAGTTTAATCAGGCCAATAAGCTGGTTTTATGTTTGATCCCCTCAGCCGGCAATCTATACAGTCTTCACGCCCCATGGTGTAATTGATAAAAACACCTCCATTGTCTACTGGCCGTCTGTTTTCAGAAATGATCAGATTGCGGGCGTTGAGATAGTAAATCAGACTGTCCCTGGACGAGGTGAACGGTTCACACCGCCGAATGTACATCCATTCAATCCCTACGCCGGTTTTGGGTTTATCTTTATAGCTGATAAAGATTCTTTTTTGTGTAGTCGTTCCCGCACTGATCCAGCCAATTACCT